>CAXUOL010000009.1:0-38579 GCA_964252435.1 uncultured Nostoc sp. | reverse complement strand
TGATTATCATTATTGCTGATGGAATAGTGTATTTTCTGGAAGTCCCTTAAGATGATAACTGAATAACCATGAGGGTGGTTCCAAGGAAAAGCTCCAAAAGAAAAGTCCAAAAATGAAAGCAATCGCACTCCTTAGTCAAAGGCGATGGCTGCGCCAACGCCAAAGGCGAACGCCTGATTGCATCTATGATAAATGCTGAACTCTATCTCAGAAAAACACACACCAGTGGCAATCGCTCAGAAGTTGTTGTAGAAAATTGACTTAAAACTGAGTTATGTAGATCGGCTTGGTTCACTAGACAATCGGGAGTGCGTTTATCAGTTTGTTGCCTCTAAATGATCAGCGTGATTTGATTTTCGAGCAGTGGTTAAATCGGGATGAAGCTAAGGTGTTAACCAGCACTCAAACTCCGATAAAATAGCTAAAGCGATTGCACGGAAGTTACACAGGTCATTTGGGTTATGGAGAAAACCTGGAACAGAAAGTGCAATTATCGGTTTACTGAAGAGAAAAGATAATCGTGACTGAATTTTGGGGCAGTGGGTAAATCGGATTGATAATAGTGAAGGAAAATATTCTTTAATATAATAAATTTATGAGTGATTCTAACAAAATTCATAATCCTTATTTAGAGGGATTTGCAATGCTTACACTTTGCGGATCTTCTAATTATGTAAATAAGCAAGATGATCTGCGCTATTTACTCTCTCCCAACGAGGAAACAATAATTGGGCGATCTCCTGAATGCAGAATTGCAGTAGATCCAGAACGATACAGTACAGTATCTAGATATCATGCACGAATTTGCTTGGTTACAAATAATTCACAACCCACTTGGGAAATTTATAATCTGAGTGCTACTAATGGAACTTACATCAATGGAAAGCAGATAAAAGAATCCCATATTTTGCAGTCAGGTGATTTTATCACCCTTAGCTGGAATGGGCCTGAACTCCTGTTTGAGTATCAATCACTTCAAATCACCGTTCCAATCCAATCCCAAACATCCACTATACATGAGCAAGAAGTATCGGCAACTCCAGCTTTAGCAAAAGAAAATGAAGCAGCAATTAGTACACCAACTGTAGTCTCATCTGCACTAATTACACCTTTTACCTCAGCAAAAGAAGAAACCCCAACAGATACTGGTTTACTAGTTTCTACAGTTTCTCCAGAAAGTGTATATCCAGTGATCGTAGAATCACAATTAGAAGCAGAAATTAGTATTTCAGTGGAAATTGGCCGACCAGCAGTAGTTATATTAAGCTCAGTAGAATCGCAGCTTGAGGCCGAAGCTAATATACCACCTCCGGCTATGCCAGTAGTGGCTAAATCTGATCCTGAGAAATCTGAGCGAGAACTAGAAACAGAGCCTTCAGTCCTATTAATAAATTCACCAGTTGAGCCTATTTCTTCTTCAGCTTTCTCCAATCAAATTTTTCCAACATTAGCAGAAAATGGGAGAAGCCTATGGAACGTAGGTAAAGATAATAAAATTATCACTTTCTCTAGTCACTCGAATTTAGTTCGTGCAGTCGCTTTTAGCTCAGATGGACAGATACTTGCCAGTGCAAGTGTTGACAAAACAGTTAAGTTGTGGAATTTCAATACAGGGGAAGAAGTTTCTACCTTTGCTGGGCATAAATCGCAAGTGAATGCGTTAGCTTTCAGTCCCGATGGACAGACACTTGCTAGTGGTAGTAGCGACAAGACAGTTAAGCTGTGGAATATTAACACTGGTCAAGAAATTTGCTCTCTGCCCGGTCATACTTTAGGAGTGAATGCGGTAGCTTTCAGTCCCGATGGACAGACACTTGCTAGCGGTAGTAGCGACAAGACAGTTAAGCTGTGGAATATTAAGACTGGTCAAGAAATTCGTTCCCTCTCTGCATATAAGATGGGTGTAAATGCCGTAGCTTTTAGTCCAGATGGGCAGACACTTGTTAGTGGTAGTAGTGACAAGACAGTTAAGCTGTGGAATATTAACACTGGGGAGGAGATATCTTCATTGCCTGCACAACGTTCTTCAGTAACTACATTACTTATTAGCCCAGATGGTAAAAGCCTTGCCATTTGTACTGATGATAAAATGATTAAGCTATGGAACCTCACTACAGGAGAAGAAATTTACACTCTCTGTGGTTATTCATGGCAGATTGGCGCGATCGCTATTAGTCCAGATGGCCAAACCCTCGCTAGTGGGAGTCAAGATAAAACAATTAAATTCTGGCGACTTTAATTGCATAAAATAAATAAAATTCAAGACAGGAGTACCTTTTACCCTGCCTGTTACCTTCTAATTTAGAATTAATCAAAGACGATTAAGGGCTGTAAGTGAGACTGAAGTGTAAGCCATCGTCCTGAAGACTACCGCTTGGGTTTTCTATGTCTACAAATGGAATACCATAATCAACTCGGATGTTAAAATTCCGAATTGGCTGCCATAGCAATCCTAAACCTGCACTAGCCAAAAAGGGATTGTTAACGTTACCTGTTTTATTCCAGACTTGTCCTAAATCAACAAAAGGGGCAAGTTGCAAAATAGGGACTCTTTCGCCATTACGTAATAGAGGAATTCGACCTTCTACTGATAGCCGATATCCATTGTCTCCAGAACGAGCATTTTGACGGTAGCCTCGGAGCGATTGACCACCACCAATAAAAAATTCATAAAATGGCGGTACATCATCTGGTGTCAGTTGTATATCTGCTTGCACTATCAATAAATTGTCATTGCCCAATTGTTGAACCCGTTGCACTTGACCTAACCAACTGAAAAAGCTTCCACTTCCATCCCCATTTGGTTGAGAACTAACTGTAGCATCGAAGATATCTAAGCCAAAGCTAAATTGAGATTGTATCGCCCAAGCTCCTTGAGTGTCACGACGAGTATAATCTTGACCAAACTTCAGAACACGGGTGCGGCTAGGTTCAGTATTCACGCCAATCCCATCAAAGGTAAAAGATCCACTGCTCCCCTGAAAGGCAAAGGCTGTAGACAAAGCAAACTCTTCTTTTAGCGATCGCACTAACGGCTGACGATAACTGATTTCATAGAAATCCAAACTACCTTTAACATCACCAAAGGGCTGTATTGGAGCAGGATTGACCAACTTATTGTTATTTGGTGCTGCACGAAATTGCACAGTCCCATTCATTGGATTGAGCGGTACGCGATAGGTGAAGTCATATATGTTAGACGCAGCCCGATCAAAATCGCCAAAGTTTACACCAAAGTTGTAGGAAGCAGTAATTTCATCGCCAATTCCAGTTAAGTTGCGGTAGCGCAGAAAAACTCCAGCCCTTTCTGGAGCAATACTGGGTGGAGAGTAGTTATCTACGCTAAAAACGCTTTCAAAGGACTTTGCCTCATCTACTCTAATGGTAAGAATACTTTCACCTAAGTTAGAACCAGCGCTTAAGCTAGCATCTATATTGTCAAATAAAGGATCGATTCGGAGTAACCTTAGTTGTTCTTCTAACTTATTTGTATTCAGGGGTTTTCCTGTTCCTAAGCTGACGCGGCTACTCACATAGTCACGATTCAACCGCCTGGTTCCCTCAATCTGAATTTTCTCTAAACGACCTTCAATGACTCGGATTTGAACGGTTCCATCAGTAATCACCTGATTGACTAAGACTGCTCTTGAGGTAATGTAGCCTTTGTTCAAGTACAGTTGAGTAATTGCATCGGCTGCCTTCTGTAATTCTTCTAGATTGACAGAGCGTCCTTCTAAAGGTTGCACAATCGGGTTGATTTCTTTTGCAGCAAAGATAGTGCTACCAACAACTTCGACTTTACGAACCAAAATAAGCACATTTGGTTGAGATGGTTGTGTTTCTGGTGTTGGAGGAGTCAGAACTGGCTCTTTTTGTTCAGGTAGTGGCGTTGGTTCTGGTAGGGGTTGCGGAAAGCGATCGCGGTTGGGATCAGGTCTTGGATTTACTGTTGGTGCAGGCTGGTTTTGAGCTACCTCTACTATCTCTGCGGTTGGCTTAATACTTGGGATGGCAGTTGAACTGTTGGAAGCTGCGTAAGTTGGTAATAACCAAATAAGTACAATTGTACTAAATATTGTCAACTTGCACCAAGACAACACATATTTCACACTCCAACGCATAGAGTTTTTGCTCATAGTTTTTCCTAAAAAAATCTTAGTTATATATTGTACTAAGTAACAATTAACACTCTAATACGACGTTCTCTGTTAAATTTAATCTTTCCTACTCATCTGTACAAGATAAACTTCAATCCTCATTTATATTGAGTGATATTTCGTTACTAATTAAGTACAGTAAATACGTTACTATATTTGATAACTTTGATTATGTAAACTCAGTGCTTACCGAAAGCGATCGCGAGCGAGATTATGTTATAAATTCTTGGCATAACAGTTAAATTTTGGCTATTTTACCTATCATATTTGTTGTTAACTAGATTTTTGCTAGCAATAATGTGTGTCTTTTATAATACAAGAGTTGGTTAATGTCGAGTCAACGAAGCTGTACTTTTTAAAGCACAGCAGAAGACAGAACTTAGCCGTATACAATCAATCCATTAATACACAGTTTTCGATTTGAAACAATAAATATCTATCTTATGATAGATGAAGTTACAAACAGTTACACAAAATTAAAAAAAATGTGTAAAGATCGAGATAATAATCTAAGTAACCCTTAGAATAAAATAGGACAATGAGTCTATGTGTATATTGAGCTTTGCCGCAAACATAGACTCTTACAGATTTACTAGAGCTTTTTGATAAAGAACCAGATATAGATCAAGGAAATTGGCAGTGAGTAAAATTGGTATATGGTTAGCAACACTCCCTCTGCTGGGAGTTATTGGAGTAGGACAAGTACAGGCACAATCAATTACTCCAGCAGCAGACGGCACAAATACTGTTGTGACTCCTGATAGTAAGCAATTCAATATCACTGGCGGACAGACTTCTCAAGATGGAGCAAATCTGTTCCATAGTTTGACTAAGTTTGGTCTGAGCCAAGACCAGATTGCCAACTTTATTTCTAGACCGGAAATCCTTAATATTCTGACTCGTGTCAATGGTGGTGATGCTTCTGTAATTAATGGTCTAATTCAGGTTACAGGTGGAAAATCGAACTTATTCTTAATGAATCCCGCAGGCATTATTTTTGGGCCGAACGCCAGCCTAAATTTGCCTGCTGCCCTGACGGTAACAACAGCTAACGGCATTGGATTTGGTTCTAATTGGTTTAGTGCGACTGGTAACAACAACTATGCCCAACTGGTAGGCAATCCTAGTGCTTTTGCTTTTACTACAGAAAAGCCAGGGGCAATTATTAACGCTGGTAACTTAAGTGTTGGGGAAGGACAAAACTTGACGTTGTTGGGTGGGACGGTGGCGAGTATCGGCAAACTTTCAGCATCGGGAGGTCAGATTACTGTAGCGGCGGTTCCAGGTAAGAGTGTCGTGCGGATTAGTCAAGTGGGAAATCTGCTTTCTTTAGATGTACAACCAATAGCAGCAAATGGTAGTCAGCCAAACAACTGGACGTTGCCAGTTTTATCTTTACCGCAACTATTGACTGGCGGCGGTGGCGGCAACGCGACAGGAATTACAGTAAACAGTGATGGCACAGTCGCATTGACTGGTTCTGGCCTAGTTGTAGAAAATGGAGACATAGTAGCAAAAGAAGTAACTGCTCAAACTACAACATTGGCTGCTAATCATAATCTGACCTTGAGAAACAGCCAACTAAGTACGACAGGAAATTTAAATCTGCTGGCGCAAGATACCGTGCGAGTGCGTGACAGTTCAGAAAAACCCTTCATTGCTCAGGCAGGAGGGGATTTGTTAATTCAAGGCAACCAAGGAGTTGATATTTTTGCCTTGAACCATCCTGCAAGTGGTTTATTTTCTGGCAAGGACATGGTTTTGCGCTCTGCTAATACAGTAGGGGGAGATGCCCATTACACAACAGGTGGAAGTTTTCGGATTGAACAGTTAGATGGAAATCTAGGAAATTTGTTTAGTCCTTACGATCCGATTATTAGAGCGGCTGGAGATGTTAGCTTTAATAGTTATACAGGAGCCTCATTGCATATCTTAGCTGGAGGTAGCGTCAAAATTCCAGGTACTATCACTATTAATGATAAAGATGGATTAAACTCTCTTTCAGAGGATGTCATTCTCTCTGATGGTAAGACAACTATATCAGTTGATGGTGCTAAACAACCAACTTTAGATATACGAGCGGGAACAACTGCATTTGGAAGCCCAGGCTCTACACCTAATATTCTTCCCCAGCCTAATACTCCTGTCACAAGCGTCAATGCAACAAGTGCAGATATAGAAATTGGTAGCATCAATATAACTGCTCCCAATGGTTTAGTTTTGCTAACGAATCAGTACAAAACCAATAGCTCATTACCAGGCGCAGTAATTCAGGTAAATGGAGATATTAATATTAGTACGAGCGATGTCTCAGATAATAACGGTACTGTATTATCGGAAAATGGCGGTGCTGTGTTTATCGACTCTCAAAAAAACATTACAATTAGGGGAGACATCAACGCAGTTTCAGAAAATACTTCTTTTAAAATTAGGTCTGTAAATTTAACTGCTAAAGGTTCTATCACTAATGGGGATATTAATGGAGGTTATAAAGGTATCGACTCTGTAAAATTGTCTGCGGTCGGTAATATTACAGCAGGTCGTATTACAGCATCGAAGCTCGATAGTAAATCTGATGGGTTTGTAATCTTGTCTTCTGCAAAAGGTAACATCATAGTCAAAACTATTGAAGCTGGATCTGGGGGGATTGACATTACAGCCAATGGTATTTTCCAAGCCTTAGAAACGTTACCTTATGTAGGGTTCTTTCAGTTTGAAAAAGTGAAAGTCAAAGATAACCCTGACTTAATTGCGTTTCTTGAAAAACAAGGAATTCCAAGAGAGGAATTAGTTAACTCTGACGCATCTGTTTCTGTAGATACAGTAGACCTTCCAACTAGTATTCTGGTAAGACCTGCAAATGGACTTGGTAATATCGTTATCCGGCATGGAGGTACTTCCGTATCTGATGCTACACCTAGCAATAAGCGCATTATTATTAGCCCAGAAAGTAATTTTAAGTCAGGACCCACTGTTACAAAGCAGGGTGATGGATTTGTACTCAGGAGTGATAGAAATGATTTAGAATCCCATCTTAAAGATAGTTTGCTTAAGGATAGTATTCCTCGCGCTTTGCTGACAAAGACTGAAACATACAGTCCAATTGAGCTTTCCAAGGACATGAGTGGTACTGTTGGAGCCATTGTGATTGGAGCGGGAAGTAATTCAAACTTAGTCGCCTCTTTTGTAGGCAAAACATTTGGCTCTGGTAACAAAGGAACTACTGGAACTACTGGAACTACTGGAACTACTGGAACTACGGGAACTAACAATACTCCAACAACTACAGTCATCAACGACACTGGTAGTAGTAAAAATGAAACTCAATCGGAAACCCCAACTTTTGGTGTCTTGTCTTTAGACAAATCGCTGGTTGCTCGTCTCAAATATAGTGGTCATGCTACGAAGTTAATACTTAGCAATGATGGTAAAGGAGAATTAACAGGCTCAAATCTAAATGCTGGAGACAAAGAAGAGGAAAACAGTTTGAATGAAGTCTTCAATCTTGATGGGAATTCACTCTATATAACAGTCCTAAATCATTCGTGAAAACTTAGATCCTCGACAACTTTTACGAAGTCGGGGATCTGGACACCGCGAATTTTCACAAATCAAATAGGATTGCTAGAACAGCTATGTTTTTAATAAAAAATAGCATGGAAAAAATAAACTATCAGTTGATTCTTAAACTCATTCCTATCTTCGCTAGCGTCTTAATGCCTGTTTTAGCAACAGTACCATTTGTGACTTCACAAGCGATCGCACAACCCCAAGTAACTGGTAAAACCAAAGCAGATCAATTGCTGCAACAAGGACTTAAACACTATCAAGCTAGCCAATTTGTACCCGCAATCCAATCTTGGCAACAAGCACTGATAGTTTATAGAGAGTTTAAAGACCGTCGAGGAGAGGGACAGACGTTAGGAAATCTGGGACTTGCTTATAGAAATACAGGCGAATATAGCAAAGCAATTAATTACCAACAGCAAGCTTTGACCATTTTTCAAGAACTTAAAGACCGCCAATCTGAGGGGCAGCTTTTAGGCAACTTAGGTAATGCTTATTTAGCAATAGGTGAGTATGACACAGCGATTAAGTCTCAGCAGCAGAGCTTAACTATTGCACGAGAAACCAAAGACCGAGTAGGAGAAGGTGCGGCTTTAGGCAGTTTAGGGATGGTCTATGCTGAATTGGGCAAATATCCCCAGGCTGTTGAGTCATATCTGCAAAGTTTAGCGATCGCACGAGAAACCAAAGACCGAGAAGGTGAAGCAAGTACGCTCAACAATCTTGGAACTGCTTACCAAGCTCAAAACAACAATAGTAAAGCAGTTGAATCTTACCAGCAAAGTTTAACCCTGGCGCGGGAAATCAAAAATCGCAGCATTGAGCAGGTAGCTTTGAGCAGCCTGGGACTGGCATACGAAAGCTTAGGCAACTATCCTAAAGCAATTGAACACCAACAGCAGAGCTTAAAGATTGCCCAAGAAATAGGCGATCGCCGAGGAGAGGCGTTAACTCTCAATAACTTTGGACACGCTTTATTTGTATCTGGCAATTTGGTTGAGGCCGAAAACAAACTCCGCCTTGCAGTCAAGCTGTTAGACTCACTCAGACAAGAATTAGACGATCAAGGCAAAGTATCAATTTTTGATACACAGCTTGCAATATACAACTTACTACAACAAATCTTAGTAGCGCAGAATAAACCAGAAGCTTCATTAGAAGCTTCCGAGCAAGGACGCGCCCGGGCCTTTGTGGAGTTAATGGAGACAAAGCTTAAAGCTAATTCAACCTCCCAAGGCGCGATCGCACCAGTAACAATTGCTCAAATCAAACAAATCGCCAAACAGCAAAAAGCCACACTAGTTGAATATTCTATTGTTCCCGATGATTTCTTGCATCAAGGTAAGCTAAAAGCCCCAGAATTAGAACTCTTAATCTGGGTGGTGAAACCAATCGGTGAGGTAGCCTTACGGCGAGTTAATCTCAAGTCACTACGGCAGCAAAAGACCTCACTCCAAGAAATAGCAACTAACACTCGGAATGCCATTGATCCAGCAACAAGTAGTTCTGCAAATTCAGAAACAGTTTCTAAAGGCTTAAAGCAATTACATCAACTCCTAATCCAACCCATTGCTGACGAGCTACCCAAAGACCCCAATGCTCGTATTTTCTTCATTCCTCAAGATTTTCTCTTGTTAGTGCCTTTCACAGCCTTACAAGATACGACTGGTAAGTATTTAATTGAACAACACACTATCATTTCTGCTCCTGCCATCCAAGTGTTGAATTTGACTAATCAGCAAAGACAACGCAGCCAAGGATTAGCAAAAGATATCTTAGTCGTAGGCAATCCCACAATGCCCAAAATTAAAGTGGGAGATCCGCCTCATGAGTTGTCACAGTTACCTGGTTCAGAAGAAGAAGCCAACAAAATTGCTAGTCTTTTGCAGACTAAAGCGATTACAGGCGATCGCGCCACTAAGCTAGATATCATCAAGCAGATGCCCAAAGCTAAGATCATTCATTTAGCAACCCACGGTCTACTCGATGAAGTGAAACAATTGGGTGTTCCTGGTGCGATCGCGCTAGCTCCATCTGGTAATGATAATGGCTTCTTGACTCCAGGGGAAATACTGAATTTAAAACTCAATGCCGAACTAGTAGTATTAAGTGCTTGTCAAACAGGCAGAGGTGAAATTACAGGAGATGGGGTAATTGGGTTATCCCGGTCTTTGATTTCTGCCGGGGCTGCTAGTGCGATCGTCTCTTTGTGGGAAGTACCAGATGACACTACGGCAACGCTAATGTTAGAGTTTTACAGTAATTTTCAAACTCACGCTGATAAAGCCCAAGCATTACGCCAAGCAATGCTTAAGACAATGCAACAATCCCCAGATCCTACAGATTGGGCTGGCTTCACTTTGATTGGTGAAGCCGAGTGATGATTTAGATAATGTTAATGCTGCTGTTTTATATATAAATTAAACCATGTTAAATCAGCTACTAGCTGGGCATTACCAAATATTAAAAGTCCTGGGCGCGGGAGGATTTGGACAAACTTATGTAGCTCAAGATATTCACAGACCAGGTAATCCCACTTGCGTTGTCAAACACTTGAAACCAGCTAATTCCGACCCTGCCTTTTTACAAGCAGCTAGACATTTATTTGAAAAAGAAGCAGAAGCTTTAGAAAAACTGGGTCATTATCCTCAGATTCCTCGACTTCTAGCTTATTTTGAGGAAAATCAGGAATTCTATTTAGTCCAAGAACTAATTGAGGGGAATGTACTAAATACAGAGGTATTACCTGGCCGTCGTTGGAGTGAAAACCAAGTAGTCCAACTATTGCTAGAAATCTTAGAGATTTTAGACTTTGTTCATAGCAATGGAGTTATCCATCGCGATGTCAAACCTAACAACATTATTCGTCGCCGACAGGATAATAAACTAGTTCTGGTTGATTTTGGTATAGTCAAGCAAATAAATATGCAACTGGCTACAGCACAAAGTCAGGCGAGTACGTCTATGGTTGTAGGCACTTTAGGTTATATGTCACCTGAGCAGGTAAGAGGTAAACCTCGCTTCAGCAGTGATATTTACGCTTTAGGAATCATAGCTATCCAAGCATTTACAGGACTAAACCATCAGGAATTGCAAGAGGATGCTAAAGGTGAAGTTGACTGGCAAAGCCATGCTCAAGTAAGCCCTCCGTTAGCTGCTATCCTCAGTAAAATGGTACGCTACCACTTCCAAGAGCGCTATGAGTCTGCCAAAGAGGTACTGGTTGCACTCAAATCTCTAACGGTTTCGCCTGGATATGCAACAACACAACTAGATCCTCGTCCTAGATACTCCCAAACCGAGCCAATCACTAACCCTGCTACTGTTCCCCGTAGTGTGCCAGTATCAAATCCAGTATTTCCGTCTGGACAACACCCACACTCAGGTAATGCGGGAAATAATCCCCTAGCGTCAACTTTACAATCACCTGTTTCTCCAAAAGGCTCCGAATCAACAGGGTTAATCAGAGCGATCGCAGTGATTAAATCTCCAGTAGGAGTTACATTAGGCATTGCTACTTTTGTTAGTATACTTGCTGCTTTTGGCCTAGATTGGCATAAAAATCAAAATTTATTAGCTAGTGTGCAAGAAATTAAATCTTTAAAGCAAGCAAAAGAATATGAAAAATGTATAGAACAAGGAATGAATGTTAGCTTTCCTAGTAATAACTCATCACCGTATAAAGAAGCAAAAACCGAGTTTCTGAGTAACTTAAATGAATGCCAAATTTTTCAAGCGAAGAATCTAGCAGCACAGCTTAACTTTGCTGCGGCACTTAAGCAAGCTGATAAAGTTCCGGCAAATCAACCTTTTTATGGAGAGGCTCAACAGCTCATTAATACATGGTCTAATGAAGTTCTGAAGCAAGCGATAGAAAAGTATGAAGAGTCAGGAGATTTAGATAACGCACTTCTTAAGGTTAGAGACATTCCAGCAAAAAGCTCTAATTTTAAAGAAGCTCAAGAATTGATTGCTAAATGGGAGAAAGAATTTAAAATTAATAAAGAACACTTGAAAGTGGCACAACGTGCGTTAATTCAAAATAGATTCCAGGACGCGATTACTGCCGCGAACAAAATTTCCATTACACAATATTGGCATGAAAAGAAAGACGAAATTATTCAGGAAGCAAAATCTAAGCTCAAACCAGATAATCCCCGACCATCTAATCCTTCTAATCCTGCTCCTAGTCCTCCAAGTGGAGAAAGTAAAGCAATATCACCTGTAATTGCACCCTCCAAAGCAGAACGAATCAACTCAAATTCAAATGGCTCATCCAATCCTCAGCCAGCGATTATAAATGAAAAGAGAGAATCTGAAATTCCATCTCCATCTCCATCTACTCCAAAGCCTGCAACAATTGACAATTGTGCAGATCCCAACTCTATTTTGGGTCAAGGTTCCGACTGCAATAATAATTAAATAGAACAAGCAAAAATAAAAATTATTCCTCTATTATAGGGTTTTTTGGTATTATGAAGAATAAATTTTTTACCTCCATAGTGATTGCATTTGCGACAACGTTTGCTATACCTGTTGTTAGTCTGGCCAAACCTCAAGCCAAAGTGCAATATGTCTGTGAGGTCAGCCAAGGTATTCCCATTACTTATGCACGCACTCCAACAGAAACTGTTGAGTTTATTGGCTGGCAGTCTCAAGCTTTTAATAATTCAGGTTATACACCTCAACGACGTTGCCAAGAAGTAACAGCAAGATTTCAAAAACACTCGGATGCAGGTAATCTCAGGTTCATTACGACTGGCAAAGTCAATAATCAGAATGTGATGTGTGTTGCTCAAAAGAAAGGTGGTAATTGCATATCAGATGGCTTGCTACTGACTTTTGAGTCTAAAGACGATCCTCAGAAAGTTCTTGCGGAATTATTCAATGTCTCAACTAGAGTGCAGAAGATCAGGCTCACCAGAGGTAGGCCAATTTACATTGATGTAGATGAATATTTGAGCAACGTCTCCAAAACTAGACAAAGCCAACCCATACAGGCAGAAAAACCAGCATCTCAGGATAACTGCAATGGATCGTTTTTCTGCTCTAATTGATCCTTTTGATGAAAAGTATTTAATTAAGAAGCAGACACGCCAATTAGAAATTATAGCCAGGCATGAATTTACGTTTACTAATTCTCTTTGCTTCTCTGGTTGGCTTGCTACCCATAGAAGCAGTTAATTCAAGTGTTTTAGCTCAAATAACTTCCCCCAAAAAAGCACATGGAGAGTTAGCTGTAAAGCAACTACAGCAGTATGCTAAGTCAATTACAGTCAAAGTGATTTCAAATGACTCTTGGGGTTCAGGAGTTATTATCCAACGGAAAGGAAAAGTTTATCTAGTACTGACTAATGAACACGTCCTATCTCGAGGAAAACAGCATCGTATTCAGGTTGCTGATGGTACTATTTATTCTACTAATTTACTACCTGCAATTGGCTCTAACGATGACTTAGGTTTGATGCAATTCTATAGTCCTACTATTATTTATCCAGTGGCAGTTCTAAAGCAAACATCAAGATTAGAAGTAGGTAATAAGGTTTTTGCCGCAGGGTTTCCCTTTGACATTAATTTATCTCAGTCAGGTAAATTCGAGTTTACTACTGGTAAAATTTCCGACTTACTCAAACAACCTTTGATTGGGGGTTATCAAATTGGCTATACCAACAATGTTAAACGCGGTATGAGTGGCGGGCCATTGCTTGATATTCAGGGTGAAGTTGTAGGTATCAACGGTATGCCTAAGTATCCATTATTGGGCAACCCTTATGTTTTTAAGGATGGCTCCACTGTTTCTGAAGCAAAATGGCAAGAAATGAGCCACTTGATCTGGGCAGTATCAATACCAATGTTTCTCCATCTTTTATAAAATTTTATGTTACCAAAATTGGAAAAACTGAACCAGCGTCTTCAAGAAATTCAAAAACTGGTTGCACCTAAAGTTGATCGGAATGAGATGATGCAAACAGTTTTTCAAGAACTGGAAAATATTGCCGATAGCCTCAAAACAGAAAAACTAACCTTACAAATTATTAGTAATAACTTAATTTCTGGACAAGCGCTACAAAATTTTATCAACTCATCTGACAAAATAATCAATTTTTATCAAATTGAAGTTAATTTTTTGGCTTCTCAAGCTCAACAAAGTAAACAGAATTCATCTGTAGCTTTACTACTACTTGCAGCCCCAGAACAACCGCAAACCCGTTATGATCTTTCTCCTGTTCAACAGTTTACTATAGGGCGCAATCCTGATTGCGAGATTGCTTTAGAAGCAGGTTTATATAAAAAGATTTCTTGGAACCACGCTAAAGTCCAAGCCCTTGCAAATCCTGATACAAGTCCTACTAGTCAAAATTGGGAAATTTGCGATCTAAAAAGCACCAATGGCACTTATGTTAATGACACGCGAATCCAAGGATGTCAAACATTGCAGCCAGGCGATCGCATTACTTTAGCAGCGCACTCAACCAACTCAGCTAGCCCAGAATTTATTTTTGAGCAAGAATCTTTTGCTTCCATTATTGAAGCTCAAAAGTCTTATAAACAATTAGTTAATTGTGATGTCCTATGTTTAGTTATAGATGCTAATTATCCACTTTCAGCTAACGAGAAGATGTTGATCGTGAAAGCTAGTGAGGCTGCGATCGCAATCCGCTTCGTGATTATAGATGTATCAAATATTACCGATAAATCAGATAAGCTGATAAAATCTAATCTAAATGACATTGAAACTTGGTTGCAAAATCAAGGGAATAGCTCATCTTTAGAGCTAACTTTTTTGGAACTGCATCCTTTTTATCAAAATTCTCAAATAACAGAAGTTGATGCTCAATTCCAGGAAAAACTAGCAAAATTTAGTAAATCTCTAGAATCACTCACTAATCGTAAGTCTGAAGATATTTTACTTCAGCGGTTCACGATACAAGTTTTAGAGCAAATTATTTTAATAGAGCAAGTTTTTGATATTCAAGTACAAGGGCTAAATCAAAAAATCCAGTCTTTGGAAAATCAACTGCAACAATTAACAAAAAATGATTTAAAAGAGCAAATTAAGAAAAATATTAAAAAAGTTATTGAAGATAGAGACAAAACTTTTAAGCATGTGAAAGTAGAACTAAATCAATCTAAGACAACATTACTAGATTCATTTAGTAAAAAAAGTATATTCAGTAAAATACAGTTAATTATAGATAATTTTAAACCTATTTTAGTCAAAAAAGATGGTTACACGTATGTTCAGCTACGCTCAGGAAGCAAAAACACAATCGGTAATGTAAACATTGACTTAATTAATTTTTGTAGCTTGACACTTGAGCAGTGGGTTAATGAAGAATGGGAACGGATTTTTACTTGCTATGGCGAAGGAGGTTTAAACAGACTTGCTCAGAATAGCTATGCAATACTTAACTTTATTCCAGATATTAATCTAGAAAATTCACTGTTTAATCCACAACAGCGTGTAAATATACAAAAAAGTCTCTTTAATTCCTTTATCGAAGTTACCTGCGAAAGCCGCTATCGAGAGGTTTCTCCTATAGGCTATGTTGTGAAACAAATCAGAGCTAACATGATGCAATTAACATTTGTTATCACATTAGGGGCTGTATTTATCGGTTCTAAAGTTGGTGGAGGTAAACAATTGTTATCAAGTATTACTGAACCTCTAAGAGATAACTCCTGGTTATTTGGAATTGTACTTTTCATATTAATTTGTTTGACAACATATTCTTATCAGAAAGAAAACTCCCTAAAAATAGAAGAGGTAGGAGATAAGCTAAAAAAAGATTTATCTAACCATTATCAATCTTTAGCAAAAAATCTTGTTGAACGATTAGTTCAAGATTTTACCGCCATGCTGGAGATAGAAGAACGTTGTACTAAAGAGAATTTAGAATATGTAAACGAGCAATTTATGGCTTATATAATTGATGTTGAAAAAAAACAATTGTTTATCAAAAATAGTATTGAGCAAAATAAACTAAATCAAAAAAATATAGAAAAAGAAAAAGTTGAATTTCAAAAACTTAAACCCAAGCAAATCCAATAAATAACAATGGCAGAAGATATAAACGTTTTACTAGACCAATGTGAGCAAAGAACGCAGGTACTTTCACAAGAAGCAGAGCGTGCCAGTGAGCAAGTTAATCAGATTATGCAGTTTGCTAGTAGTTTAACTGAAACTCTCACAAATGCTACACAGGAAGCCTTAGCCAACTTTGAAACCCTCAATAGTCAGATCGAAACAGCCGAAAATAACTTGGAGAGCGAGCTACAAAATGCGAAAACGAGTTTGAGTAATCTTCTAGAAAAACTCAGCCACCTACAAACACAGACTGAGGAAAAATTTAGTCAGATTAACAACAAATTGGGTGAAGTAAAAGGCCGCAAATTAGAAATGCTATCAGAGGTGAATGAAGAAGCTGAGAATAGTAAGGCAATCTTTGGCAAACTGTCACAGCAGACTTCTGAAATAGAACAGGAAGCTGAAAATCATCTAGAAACTGCTCAAAGTAACATTCAGCAGTGGCGAGAAACACTCGATGGAGCAAGCAGCAGTTTTAACGATAGCAAGGCATCAATAGCCGAGCAATTTGAAGCATTGGCAGAAAATTTTCGTAACCAACTCGAATTATTAACTAATGATTTTTCTACATTATCAGAGCAAAACAACAGCAAGCTAGAAACAGTACAAAATACTTTAGACACAACTTCCAGTGATGCATTCGGGGCAATGACACAAAAGTTTGTCGAAGAAGCTGTCGGTGAATTATCGAGTTCAGCAGAGAAATTAACTGAAGCTACATCAACCTTACGTGAAGCTGGGGAAGATTCCAACAACTTATTAGATGACAAGCTTGGCACAATTTTAGATCAGGTTGATGAAGTTGTAGAAATTATTGAGCAAATCAAACCAGTTTTGGATATGGTTGACAGCGTTTTGGGTTAGAAGCAGTTACTAATAAATCTAATTATTTTACAGATGATGAAGCTGTAAATAAAGTTAAAGCAACCATTAATTAGTTTTTAATTCTAAAAAAAAGAGATTATTCTTATGGTACAAGTCACTGATTTTGGTCAGAATGTTGATGAAGCCGTCGAGAAGCTAAACGAACTTTTAACTATACTCGATAATGCTTCTCAGCAAATAGGTGAAGCGTGTTCAGAACTTGAATCGGAGACTGAAACTTTAGAGGAATCTGGTCAAGAATTGAGTAACAGTTTAGAAACTTTATCCGAATCCTTACAAACAACATTAGAGCAATTGGAAAGTGCGGAGCAAGAAATAAAATCAGAACTGGATGCTTGGCATGAAGTGATGACTGAGATAGAGGGCAAATTAGATGAAACATCTGAGTCCCTAGAAGAAGCCCATAGTACTTTTGAGTCAGCAGTTAACGATAGCCAGACAGAACTAGAGGAAGGCTTAAATGAGTTGAAAGAGGCTTTTAACAGTTTGGCAGAAGCGATCGCTAACGTAGAAGAGTCTTTGGAACAAGGTAAAGAAGAAAACCAGCAAACCTTTGACACTTTAGCAGATGCGATCGCAGAATTTCAGCAGAAAGTTGAAACATTTCAATCTGAACTAGAATCAAGTTTTGAAGAGATAGAAAATGACGTTAGCCAAACCCACTCCTCAAATGTTGAAAATCTCTTTAGCAATTTCAGTGAGCAATTAAATGGGGAGCAGTCCGAGAAAATCACATCAAGCTTTGATGACTTAGAAAGTAATGTCAACGATAGTTTCAGTAATTTTAACGATGAAGTTCAAGGACACGCAGATGATTTAAAGGAACGGCTCTCTGAAATATTGCAAAACCTCGGAGAATATACAGAAGACACACTTGCTGGGGAATTAAAAGATTCTTTTAGCGATGCAATTGAAAATGCAATAGAGTCAATGACTGCTGAAGTTGCTGAAAATATTATTATGATGACTGCTGGTTCATCTGTAACAAGCGCTCTCAGCCCAATATTACCACAATTAGCTGCTGCTAAAATTGCTGTTGGAGCTATTAATAGTGTACTTGATGCTATTGATATCTTTTGAGCGAATTAACAATTTAGTAATAACTAAAGCTGAAATTCTTGCTTAACTCTAGTATAAGGTCGTTTTAAAAATGAACGAGCAATTGAGTCAAACACTTTCATTATTGTCTCAAATGGCAACTGTATTTCCAGCAAAACTGACTAATTTAGTTCAATCAGCATCGGAAGTTCAAGCGGAAGCCAATGAGTTAGTAACTCATATTGAAGAAAAACAAAATCAAATCGCAGAAATGCTGGAACAAATTCAAGCTGCTATTAGCGAATTAGGAGAAGAAGTTTCCAGCCAACAGTCTCAACTAGAGAGCGAAATTTCTGACCTTGAAGGCAACCTTGAGTCCTTCACAGGTTTCATTTCAGAAGCTCCTGAGCAGTTGGGTAGTGAAATAGAGATCACTAAAGAGAAAATTTCCGAGATGAAAGGGTTTTTAAATGACAGTAGTTCATCTACTGAAGCGATTGGGGAAGAAACCCAAACAGCGCTAACAGAAACTCAAGGAAAAATCCAATCTAGACAAGATAATTTAAACTCAGTATTTGAAGCAACTATTCAGGAAGTGGAAGCTTTGCAAGAGAAGCTAGGATCTATAAAAACTATTATCAGTGAGCAAATTAATCATTTCACTGAGGAAATGGATAAATCCCAAGAAGAAGTAGCTAACAAAATTCAAGGAATGGCAGATACTTTTACTAGCTTGCATGATGACTTTAATAACGTATTGTCCAGTGTCAGTTCAGAAACTGTCAAGGATAGCGCGGATGAATTATTCAATCAAGCAGAGGAACAAATAGAAGCAGAACTCAAGCAGACTTTAGAAGCATCTGTCAAGAGAGTCACAGATATGATTACAGAGATGAGCAGCAAGATTAGCGAATCTAGTTCTGAATCATCTATTGTTCGTGAGGCACTCAAACCTTTATTTGACCAGCTAGATGGATTTATTAATCCCCTGGAAGATGGTGTTGAAGCTGTTCGCAACACAGCTAGTTCGGTTGGTGTTGATTTTGGCTAATTTGAAACTTGCATATAGATAATGGGAATAGATAATGGCTGATTTTGAGACAACTGCAACAGAAACTGTTACTAAATTGACAGCTTTGTTAGATGAAGCTGACCAAGCACAGACTGGCTTAACAGACTTAAGAGCGCAAATAGCTGAAATTTCTGAGCAAATTGATACTAACTGGTCGGAATTAAGTAATCGCGCTCAATCATTGTTAGAGCAACTGACTAGTGCCAAAGAAGAATTAAATACAGAAACCGAAGCACTTACTCAAGAGGTAAATCAGTTAAAGAGTAATGTAGTAACTTGGCAAGATGAACTTAGTCAGGAGCATGAGGCAACTAAGGAAGAAATTACATCTTTAGGGGATGAAGTCGAAACAAATAGATCGGAACTTGAGACAACTTTACAGGAAGTAGAGGATGCTTTCAAATCTCTAAAAGAGAAAGTTGAGGAAGTGGAGGCAGAACTTGAAGACCAATTTTCGCAGCAAGAGAGTTACCTGCAAAATGATATCTCTAATGAACTGCAATCTCATGAAGCAGATTTAGAACAACAAGCTTCCGACTTCCAATCTCATATTGCCGATGAATGTATTCCATTAATTATCCAGTTAGTATCTGATTTGGCTACGGAACTAGAAGAAGTAGTTGAACAATTAAACGAAAAAATACAGAATTTAAAGGATTCAACTACAAAAGCAGCAGAAGATGTGATCGCTCAGTTTAAAGAGAGCCAGACAGAAATATTTGATAAACTAATGAACACAGCTAGAGAGTTAGAGCAAATGATGCAACAGTTAAGTGAGTTAGTTGATAAAGGAGGCTCAACAATTGCAACTGCCAAAGATACTTTAGTAGATGGAGTTAAGGCAACAAATATGGGTATTGAAACAGCATTAGGTTTAGTCGAAGAAGTTAGAAAATTACTAGATAATTTTATGTAAAGTCAGATAAAGATACTAACCTAAGGCGAATTGAAGAGATTATTGCTGTAAGGTTTCTCGCTCTTTGCGATCGCCTAACCAATAAATACCCCATCCACTTGTGAGAGGTTAGAGTGATTGCACTTTTGTCAAGAGGGTGCGGGAAAAGGGGATAAATCCAGCCTGGAGACTGGCTTTCGCAGATATTTAACCACGTCTAAGTCTTGATTCTCTGGGGCAGCGAAGTACTTAATTGGGTCATCCGCTTTGCCTTTGTCATAAGCGACACTAAAATGGTACAAACCGCGAAATATCATCTCCAAAGAAATGCGGTCAAATGGCAGAGATAATTCGTCTGCAACTGCATCTCTCAAGTCAACCAAAACAGCATAAAATAACCAAGTAGCCCAGACTTGTAGCTTGATACCATTAATAGAACCAGTCCATAAATAAGATAACCCCAGCAACCGTTTTACTGTGTAGAAAGCTTCTTCAACTCTCCATCTTCGGCGGTATAAATCTGCCACAACATTTCTGTGGTAAAATTTGTGGATCAAGGACAGAAGTAATGTTAAGAATAGCTAGTTTTACCAACTTTTATCTCGATTAAGCGTAAAGTGAGTACTGGTGCGCCACGACGAACAGTGCCAAGTTGAATCAATCGGTCTTTAACTGAATGGTCATAGCTGAAAATCTTTAAGTACTTGATAGATGCTTTGGCTTTTAAACGAGTAATAAAATGAACTTCTTGATTAATAATTTGTTGTAAAAAGTGGAAATGATAAAAACCTCTGTCAAGTAAAATCAGAGTTTTAGGAGGCAGTAAATTTAATAATACCGCTTCAAAAGTAGTGTCCGATGCTGCTGGATTAGTGTGAAACCAAACTTCGACAGGTAAACGAGTAACCAAATCAATAACTGTACAAATTTTACCGGCTAACTGTCCTGTTTTCAGGTCTTCCAGACTTTTTAGCTTCCGAAATAAGGCTTCTAGGGTTGACCCATCAGCAATCCAAATTTGTTCAAAATTCGCTCGTGCAAATTTAACACTGTCTGGCAATGGTCGTCGGAGTCCTTGTTGCCAATTAAATTGTAGCTTAGGTAGTAAATCTTTAAATACACGCTCAAATAATTCAGCAGGGAAAACTAAAAATCTTTCTGATAATGATTGTTGAGCAACTTTTGTGGGATGACACCATAATAAACCAACTCTAGCTAGCAGACGATTTACCTCTTGAACGCCAGGAACTTGCCGCCATAAGAGTGTTAAAACTGCTGCTACCATTAACGATAAATTCAGAATTCTATCTCGTAATCCTAACTGCTTATAATATTTTTGTTGAGTAAAAACTGCTGGGGTTAATAAAGCTTCTAAATGATTAGCGATCGCTTCATTATCTATCGTGGGAGTATTATGTCGGTGTGGGTGGTCAGAGTTTTGTTTTGGTCGCTTGGGCATGGTGGTAAACCAAACTTTTCATTACCTCATTTAATAATTGAATTTACCTAACAATGTTGCCCGTTTCTTGCTTTAGTTTTTTGTCGTTACAATACTTTTTTTTACCTTATTTAAGTTGTCAAGTACCTTTAAGATAATGATAATCAAATAGAGGGGAGGAGGCAAGCGACGCTTGCCTCCTCCCCTTGTTCCCATACACGATTATCATTCTTGTTAAGACTATTTTGAGTATTTTGGCTGATTGACAAAAGGCGCTTTATTCTAACCTCTCACGGATGGTCAACAGCAGGTTTACTAAATTATTTAGCCCAGAAGTTTGTCTACCTTTAATAAAGGGCTTAAGCTTGTTGTTAAGCCCCAAGTCTTGTTAATTAAAAGTTATAAGATCAGTTTTTTACTACACAATATATACAGTGAAATTAACTAGATTATCTTGACCAAATCGCAGTGAATCACCGTTAAGTAGGCGATACTGCATACCGGGAGTCAGAGGATTGTTGTTTAAATAAATACCATTTGTACTCATATCAACAATCATGTAGGAATTTTGCGACCAGTCCCAATCGA
The DNA here is from genome assembly GCA_964252435.1 of uncultured Nostoc sp. Taxonomy (GTDB): domain Bacteria; phylum Cyanobacteriota; class Cyanobacteriia; order Cyanobacteriales; family Nostocaceae; genus Nostoc. The sequence continues at coordinate 16,850 of CAXUOL010000009.1, read as the reverse complement.
CTCGCGCATGACGACGAGAGACTATTCCTTCACTGGGAATACCAGTCAAGTCAATTTCTGGCGGTGCTATTCCTGGACTTTGACTGCGGCGACCAATATAACCTCCTTCGCCAACGAGGTGAAATTCTCTGCCGGTGCTATGAATCAGCTTTAAAGCTGGCGCTCTTTGAGAGGGAGGGGTATAAACAGGCGGTGTTGGTTGATAGGAAACTCTTGGCTGATAGACTGTTGAATAATCAACGGGGGCTTGTTGGGGAACCTGGTAGTTAGGTTGCTCTGTGGCTGGGCGCTGATACTGAACAGGCGGTTGTTGATTGGGCGGTGGTTGACTAGGCGGTTGTGGTGTAGGGGCAACTACATTACCCACAGGAGTGGAACACCAAGGACAAACCTTAGCATTGTTAGGCAGGGCGCGGTTAAAATATTCGCAACTGGGATTAGGGCACCGATTTGCAGGCATAAGATTTTATATCATCAGGCATAGGTTGTAAAGCTACAAGACCTACTTTACTAAGTAAACACTGACCCTGACGGGTAGTTAGCATCTGAGCAAATGTAAAACCACCAAGCAGGCGGTTGCTGTCTTTAGGGTACACTACAAAAATAGGGTATCCCAGAGGGTAGCTTTGGAAAGTTGTGACATCAACATAATAATCATCATGCTGACACAAGTCATCTGAGGGATTAATTGAGCGCCGATCGCGCTTTTGAAATAGAGGTTGAATAGCCGACTTTTTGCCATCTGCGATCGCTAGAGGATAGCCAGTACATTGAGTCGAAGTTTTACTGATAATCCCAAAACTGATAATACCAGTGGTTCGCCCCTCTAAAGTCTCACTACGTATCAGGTTTTGGGTTTTTGTTGTATCAAGTTTAGTAACTTTCGCTGCAAATAAAGCTTCGTCTTGAGGGGCATTTTGCAGGACTATTTCTTGAAATTTACTGATTGCTTCTGGTTCGGTTGGGGCAAAAGGTTTCACAGGCAGATTTGGAAGTTTGGGACTAATCTGCTGCCAATTAGTAATTTTGCCTGTGTAAATTTGACGCAATTGCTCAAGATTGATTTGCCCCCCAAGAGCATTGGCAAGATTTGAGTCTCTTTTATTAAATGCTACAAAAACAAGTAATCCATCATAAGCTACTGCTTTTTTCGCAAGTTTATCTGTAATGTTGTCTACCAAACTAGTAATTGCAAAATCTTTTTTGTTTGTTTGGACTTCCTCAAGACTTTTAATCGGATTATTTATATTTGATGACAAAACAGATTTATAATCAAATGTTGCTGTTGCATCTGACTTTGGTCTAATCAATAAATCTCCTAAACGACTGTTGTCCACTAATTGCGTTAAAACAAAACTCCATGTACTATCTTTTTCTCCTGTGTAAGTAAATTGTCCAGATGGAACGTTGGGAACTTCTGAGAAATTCCGCACAAGTCTAGACCATTGGATATATTGATTAGGACTAACTGTTTTCCTACCCCAAAGCCAATACCAAATTCCCCCACCAAGTAGTAATAAAAGCAGGATTAATAGCAAAAGTAAGGGCATTGGCAAAGGCTTTTTTATTTCTTGAGAACCTGGCGATCGCACTGAACTTAAACTTTTAGCCCGATCTTCTTGAGGAAGTTCTAGTAGTGCTTTACGAGCCGCTTCTGCACTCTCGAAAGGAGTTTCCAGCCCAATTAAGCGATAAATAAATTGTTTTAAATAGCTATCGGTATCCGGCCATTGTTGATGATCTCTAGGGTCGAGAGGCTGGTTAGATGAAAAATTAGTTGTCCGCCCTACCCATAAATAAAAGGCTAATAATCCTAATGATTCTAAATCTTGGTCAGGTCTGGCGGGAGCGGGTTGAGGAATAATCGGGGGAATAAATAAGTTTTCCCAGATAGCTAAATCACAAAAGTATATAGAAAACTTTTGATTATTTTCTACTTTAATTAAAGTACTATCTAAATTGATGTTGCCGTGAGTGATACCCAGTTGGATTTGATTGGAGGGAAAACGCAGCTTTTGGGTGTGGAGAAACTGGAGAGTTTGTAAACCTTGATTTAGTACCTCACGCACATCAAGAGATGTCATTGCGCCCTTTTCTATGAGATACTTACCTAAAGTTTGGGATGACTCTATGCCTTGAGTAACTAAATAACAGCGTTCTCCTTTTGCATCTGCGATTGCTTCTTTAGTTTCCACCAGACGGAAGTTTTGAATTCGACTATCGGCTAAACTTACTCCACCCACCCGTTTAAAAGTCTCTTTCCGCTTTTGAGTCTCACTTTCATTAAAAGAACGATTGGGGAGCAGGTATTCTTTGATGATTACAGGTTGTTTGTCTTTAAGTTGAACACCTGAGTATAAGCGGCCTAAACCCCGCACACCGACAAAACTAGCTATTTGATAAGTTCCCTGACTTCCTTTAATCTCAGCCTCCTGTGGTAAAGTTGCTGGAAAACCACATTCCAAGCAAAACTTAGCACCCTTGATTTGCTGCGCCGTTTGGAAGGGGCGATCGCAACTTAAGGGAGAATTGTACGAGCAGGGGTATTCTTGATAAAAAGATTCAAATGAAGCCATATACAAAGAGTTTCGTGAATTGCGCCGATTACTTCTGTCGCGCTCAAGCGTGAACTAATCCTAACTTGAGGGCAGTTACAATCGCTTGAGTCCGGCTAGTAACCTTTAATTTTTCAAAAATACTGGTGAGATGCGCCTTAACAGTAGCAACTGTTACATATAAATGTTTAGCGATTTCTTCATTAGAAGCACCTTGAGTTAACCAGTATAAAACCTCTTGCTCTCTTTCGGTTAAATGCACCTCATGACAGGCTTTTACACAAGAATCTGAATAAGCTTGAAAAAACCGGAAAAATCGACTAGCAACTTCTGAAGGTAGATAAATTTCTGACCTAGTTACAGTGTCAATAGCTTCACACAATTGGGTTGCCACACGATTTTTAAACACATAACCTGCGGCTCCCCCCTGCATCGCTCTAAAAATCCAGTCGTCTTCTTGATGAGCCGACAATACTAAAACTTTACCAGTGTAAGCAGCTTCTTTAAGACGTGCCAGAACTGTAATTCCATCACATCCTTTCAATTGCATATCCAGCAAAATTAAATCTGGACAATTATAGGTTGTAAACTTTAAAACTCGCTCGACAGAATCTGCATCACCAATAACTTCTACAGGTAACGCCGAATTAATACTATAAAAATTTAGTAGAGTACGTAACCCTTGACGAAACCGTTCTTCGTCATCTACCAGCAAAACCGAAAGTTTCTTATTATCATTAGCCATCTTTGTTAATTACGAATTACGAACTTGTGCCGAGCGAAGTCGAGGTATTACGAATTAATTCACGCTCCTTGGTCGAGGCAAAATCATCGAAAATTGTGCCCCACTTTCTGATAAAACTTGTGCCCATATACTTCCTTGATGATCCAAAATAATTTTTTTAGCAATAGTTAAACCCAGTCCTGTGCCTCCTTTCCTTCGGGAATAAAATGGGGTAAATATTTTTTGTAAATCCTCTTGAGACAATCCTGGCCCTTGATCGGAGATTTTAATTAAAACTTCATCTTGAAAAATTTGCCAGCTACAGGTAATAGTTCCTGAATTAGGACTAAAATGAGCGGCATTACTGAGGATATTATCAAAAACTTGTTTCATTTGTAATTTGTCTATCTTCAGTATTGTTGAGGTATCGGGAATCAATATTTTAAGTCTTTTCTGATTAATTAGAGGTTGTAAATTTGTGATACTTTCAACCAATAAACTTCTTAAATCTTGAAATGTTATCCTTAATTTTGTACTTTGACCGCAATCAATCAGTTCATTTAAATTAGTATCTAAATCTTGTATACTTTCGCCGATGATTGTTGCTTGCTCTTGCCAAGGGCTATCCTCTAAACCTAAGCAGAGATTATGTGCATACAATCCTATAAGTCCTAGAGAGTTACGCAATTGATGACCCACGCGATGCAAGATATCTTCTAGGAGTTTAATTTCAGTTTTTTGTCTGCCATAGTCCAAGGAAACATCTACATACTTACTCAGCAGCATAGCAGAGCGTTTTACATATAGTTGTAAACTCGACGAGAGAGGTTCATGAGTAATGATTTGAATGTATTCAGGTTTTTGATTTCTATAGGATATGGGGCAAATATAAGAAATAGATGAAAAGTCCTTAAGTTTAAATTTATGTAAAGTCAAAGCAGGCGGAAAATCTGTAAGCCATGCTTCTGAACGCAAATAAGCTAAAGTTTTTCGAGAAAAAGGAACTTGGTCTTGACTATAATTTATTACCTCTTGATTAGCTTTCAATAATGAATCATGATAGACAATGCGAACAAAAAAAATTGGATACTGACTAGTTAATTGCTCAGACTCAAGCTGACAAAAGCTTTGGATGTCTGAGGAATTCAAATAATTAGAGCCATTCTCTAGTTTTTGTACAGAAAAGCCTAGTGTCATAGCTTCACTCGCTTTTTGCAACCAAATGTTTTTACTCTTCTGCTGACCAGTATAAAATTATGCAGTCTCAAGAATGTTTATTTTTTTGTTAAGTTATCGAACAGAATTCAAGAGTCTCCGGCTCCGCTCCTGAATTCTTCTTCAACTTTTTAAATAATTCATACAAATAATTATTAAGGTTTGTATTCACACGTGTATCAAGCTAACTTTGCTGTGTAAACAAGTTTGTAGTCAGGACTTTAGTTCTGATGATTAAGCACTAAAATGCTTACTACGTACCCAAGCTTTCGTTAGCGTAATGGACTACTTGGGAGGGCTTTTCAGCCCACACCACAAGAAAAAAATGTAGTGCGTCCAATTAAGAACTGCTCCAGATTAATCTACAAACTGAAGTTGCTGCTTTACGGATTCTTGACCCAATACCCCATTAAAAAAATATCGACAAAAGTCTAATTAACTTTAGAAGCCCCATACATATACTCTAGATGCATCTGGATTAGCTACCAGCACAACACCTTCATGCTTATCTTCGTTCTTCAAACTTTAGCCGAAATTCTAGCTGGAGGAACCTCACTTACCAGTACCGAGCAAATTGACTTTAGCCATCCTGGTAATCGGAGGGAAGAAGGAGCAGGGCCGACTCTCAATTTATATATTTTTGATATACGTGAGAGTAAGCAGGTACAACACTCTGGCAGGCAAGTTGAACGCAAGCTAACACGCGCTCTACAACCTGTCACTGTAAATTGGGCACCCGCTTGGTTTGATGTTTCGCTGCTATTAACAGCCTGGGATAGAACAGCTTTAGGTGAGCATCACTTTATTAGTGAGGCGTTGACTGTGCTATTGCGTCATCGCACCTTGGAAGAGGAGTTTTTGGTTCCTGAATTACGGGGCTATGGTAATTTGAACATGACAGTTGCCCTAGAGCCGCCAATTGAGATTGGCTCTTTATGGAGCGCTCTGAATGTGCCATTGCGTTCAGCCTTATATTTGACCGTTACAATCCCCTTCGAGCCACAACCTACCCCAGTGCCTTTGGTTTGGGAGCGAATTTTCAATTTGCGAAATCAATTGTCTCGTGATACTGACAGTCTAGTATTAACCAGGCGAGTTGCGATCGCGGGTATTGTCAAAAGTGCGGTGACAAATCTGCCGCTGGTAGCGACAGAAGTGGCTGTGAGAGGAACTGACAAGTCCATATCAACTACTAAAGAAGGGCTGTTCTTCTTTGAAGACCTTCATTTAGGTAATTATGTTTTGACTCTGAATCATCCTGGCTATTTACCCCAAAACGTCAATGCATTGGTAGATAACCAAAGTAATACTTTCAAAGAAATATTTCTAACTCCTGAATAATTAGATTTTTACTGACTTGGAGAAACTTTCATGGCTAGACTTGATTACTTTGCTCCTGGTGTCTATATCGAAGAAATTGACCGAGGTAGCCGACCAATTGAAGGTGTTAGCACAGCAGTTGCCGGATTTGTCGGTTTTACAGAAGACGTTCGTGGTGGGGCTGAGTTATACAAGCCTATGCTAGTGACCACTTGGACGCAATTTTTAAACTACTTTGCCCGTCCCAACTCTGATGGCTTCACCGACTTCAACGCTTATTTACCCTTTTCAGTCTACGGCTACTTTATGAATGGTGGCGGTCGTTGCTGGGTAACAAGCATTGGGACTCAGTTACCAGGCGCACCCAGACCCGCAACTCCAGAACCGGCTAACTTACGAATTAACGCTCGAGGTAATCGTCCTGCACTGCGGTTTACTTTGCGCCCTGAGCAAGCATCAGGTGGATTAGTAAATATTGTAATTATTGATGGTTCGCCCCGCGCCTTACCCGAAGGTACTGAAGGAGAAGCGCCTCCCAATACAGGCGAATATTTCACCATCGAAATTCGTCGGGGAGATGAACTTCTAGAGCAATACGAAAACTTGACAATGAACCGCGAACCTGCTAATCAGGTAGCCACTTATGCGCTGGCGGCATTGAGAAATTCGATGTATGTCACTTTAGAAGACATAACTCAAAGCGGACAGCCTTTAGCTCGTCGTCCGGTTAATGGTCAATATGAACTAGCACCGCCCATTGTCGCTACCCCACCTGATAGATTTTCACAAAATTTAGAAGGGGTTCGAGACGATCGCACCGGGGTACGCGGTATCTTTGAAGTTGATGAAATCACAATGCTGGCTTGTCCTGATGTGATGCGGGCTTATCAAGAGCAAGTACTTAATTTAGATCAAGTCCACGGCATCATCGAACTGATGATTAGTATGTGCGAGGGTTCTGCCAGTGGCGATATTCCCAATCCGCCTAATCGCATGGTTGTACTTGATGCGCCACCGGAAGCCGTTAAACCGCAACAAGTAGTGGAATGGTTGAATAGATTTAACCGTCGTTCGATGTTTGCGGCCCTTTATTATCCTTGGATTAAAGTACCGAATCCACGCGATCGCGGTAATCCAATTTTAGTACCTCCTTGTGGTCATGTGATGGGCGTTTGGGCTCGCACCGACGAAACCAGAGGAGTTTACAAAGCCCCTGCAAATGAAGTTCCCAGAGGCGTAATTGGTTTGGGCTATGACACAAACTTCCGCGAACAAGAACTATTAAACCCCTTGGGAATAAATTGTATTCGCAGCTTCCCCAATCGAGGTATCCGCATTTGGGGCGCACGCACTCTAGTTGAGCCAGATAAAACAGAGTGGCGTTACATCAGTGTGCGCAGATTAATTAGCTATATCGAAAAATCCCTAGAACTGGGGACTCAGTGGGTAGTTTTTGAACCGAACGACCAAGATTTATGGGCGCGTGTAACCCGCACCGTCAGTAATTTCTTAGAGCGTATTTGGCGTGAAGGTGCTTTATTTGGGGCATCTCCAGCCCAAGCATTTTATGTGAAGTGCGACGAAGAATTAAACCCACCAGAAACCAGAATTTTAGGACGTTTATACATCGAAGTTGGTGTTTGTCCCGTCAGACCAGCGGAGTTTGTTGTTTTCCGCATTAGCCAATGGAATGGCATTGAAGATAGCGAATAGGGCATTGGGAATTGGGCATTGGGAATTGGGCATTGAGGAAAGAATTCTTATAACTCCTAACTCCTAACTCCTAACTCCTAACTCCCCATTTCAAAATTAACCACACAAAGGAGTCTAAAAGCATGGCAGGCGAATTTTTAACCTCTTGTAAATTTTACTTCGAGGCTGACGGAATTACTGATAAATTCATCAAAGAAATTAGCGGACTAGGCGTTGAGAATACACCAGCGCAAGAAGTTCACGGTTCATCTAAAGGCGCTAAACTAATGCGTCAAGCTACACCAACTGTTGTTAAATTTACCAACATTACAGTAAAAGTCATCGCCACTGATGATATAGACCTGTATAAATGGTATCAAGACTGTAACGAAGACATGGGAGACCCTCGGAAGTGGGCACAGAATCGTAAGACTGGTTCAGTGGTTGCTTATGACCAACAAGGCTCAGAAAAAGCACGCTGGAACATTGTCAATTGTTATCCCTGTAAATACACCGGGCCTACCTTAACAGCCTCTGGTGGTGATATGGCAAATGAAACAGTTGAATTGGTTCACGAAGGAATTAAACGAATCAAATAATTTAGTATTTGCAGTAATTAACAAAGTTTGGAGGTTTAAGTTGCATAACCTCTACAGGCAAAACGTTTTGATGTCTCAGCTAAATCTCCAGACGCTCGTTCCTCGCTAACGCTGCGCTATCACAAAACGTAATTACGTAAAGCCTGCGGCATAGCTTTGCTTAGAGCGTAGCGGTAGCGAGTCCGCAAGCGTCATTACGAATTACGAATTACGAATTACGAATTATTTAACAGTGGTACAATCCGCAAGCCGAATTCCAGAAGTTTTGACAGCCCATCGGTTCTATTTAGAACTGACACTAGAAGGTCAAAACGATGCCAATTGTTTCTTTTTGGAGTGTCAAGGCTTCAAAAGAACACAAGAGGTAATTGAAATTACTGAAGTCACTTCTCAAACCTGGGGTACAAAAGGTCAGTCAAAAGGTCAGGTGGTGAGAACTAAGCTTCCTAGCAATCCCAAGAGTGGTAATCTGATTCTGCGTAGAGGTATCACCAACTCTATGGATTTTTGGAAGTGGTTTGAAAAAGTCCAACAGGGTAATTGGTCTGAGCAACGTAGACTTGTTGCTTTGTCTATTTATAATCAGGCAAATCAAGAAGTAGCTAGATTTGAATTAGCCGGTGCTTGGCCTGCAAGTTATAAAATTGCTGATGTCAACGCCCGTAGCCATGACATCGAAATTGAGGAGGTGGAGGTTGCTTTTGAGGAATTTAAACGCGTGAAATAATTAGGAGGATTATGTTTCCCACAGAGTTTGAATTTACACTGCCAAAGGGGTATCTAGACTCTGAAGGCAACCTCCATCGCAAAGGTGTAATGCGGTTATCAACGGCGATAGACGAGATTGCACCCTTGCGTGACCCACGTGTTAAAGCGAATCCTGTTTATGCCACAATTATTATCTTGTCGCGAGTGATTACCCACTTGGGTGCTTTATCAGAAGTGACTCCTGCAATCGTGGAAAACTTTTTTTCCCAAGATTTAAATTACCTCCAAGATTTTTACCGTCGAATCAATGGCTTGGAAGGCGAAACTTCTATACAGGAAGAAACAGTAAATTCTCCTGAAGCACTTCTTCATAATTGAATTGGGCATGGGGCATTGGGGAGTGCTGTACATGGATAGCGGGGCGTTTAGCCCGTGCTGAGTGCTAAGGTTAAAGTTCCGAGTTCAAAGGTTCAATGTTCAAGCAAAAAGGCTCAACTTCCGAGTTTTAAGCTTGAAACATTGAAGAAGAATTCAGAAGTCAGAATTCAGGAGTCAGAATCAAGACGCTCGCAGACTCGCTAACGCTGCGCTATCAGTCGGGGATTCAGACCCGCGACTTTCTTGTTGACCACCAAATTTTCAATTTGGTGGGGGTCTTAAACCCAATTATTCATCCGCTAAATCGATTCAAAATTCATTCTGAATTCTGGCTCCTGACTCCTGAATTCTGTTTCGATAATATTTCTTCCTAACTCCTAACTCCTAACTCCTAACTCAGCAATACCCAATTCTCAATGCCCAATGCCCAAATAAAATAACCTATGCGCCGTAAAAAAGATACTCTCTGCACAGAATTTGCTTTCACTCTTCCTAGAGGGTTGAGTGATGGCGAACAACGAGTACATCGTCATGGGGTGATGCGTTTAGCCACCGCCAAAGATGAAATTTTGGTGCAACAAGAACGCAAAGTTCAGGAAAATCCAGCTTATGGCGTATTAGTAATGCTTGCGCGGGTTATTACTCGCTTGGGCAGTTTCAACTCTGTTAGTCCTGATTTACTTGAAGGACTGCTTTTACATGACATTGCCTATCTCCGAGAATTTTACAATCGAATCAATCAGCAAGGCAATGTACACATTCCGACACAATGTCCCCACTGTAATACTCAATTTTCAGTGGAGCTAGAACTAGCGGGGGAGTCGTAAGCTACCCCTCTGATACTTTATATGAGGAGGTAGCTTTTATTGCTTATCATTTCCATTGGTCACAAGATGATATTTTAAATTTAGAGCACACTACCCGTCAGCGTTGGGTAGGAGAAATTAATAAAATTAACCAAAAATTAATATGAAAGTAAAAGTTAGCTACTCACCAAATCTAAGTGAAGTCAATGAAGTTGACCTTACCCTAGAAACTACACCGAGAGGAGAATGGGTAATAGGCCGTTCTCCTGATTCTGATTTAGTCCTAGACAGCCCTGATATCAGTCGGGTACATGCTAAGTTTTTTGTTAAAAGTGGAAATTACTACTTTTCTGACCTTGGCAGTAGAAATGGCTCAATATTTAACGGGAAACAAGCTGAAAAAGATCGACCATATTCTTTGAGCGATGGAGATATTATTCGGATTGCGGATTATGTTTTGATTTTGGAAGCAGTTGCTCCCGCTTATGAGCAACCAGAGACAGTCTTTAGAATTATAGATCCTTCATTGTTTTCTCGACCGCGATCGCCTGAAAATGTCAGCGCTGCCAATGTTGTTAATCCAGCCCCAGCCCCAGAGGTAGTTAGCGAAGTTCCAGCGCCAATTAGTCCCGAAGTAGAAACACCTCCTTCCTCAGAAATCAGCGAAATCTCAGAAGTTGTTTCGACTCAACCTGATGATGTCATCCCAGTTGTTGAAAAAATTGCCCCTGAAAACATCATTCAGCCACCAGAAGCAGTTAGCGAAGTTCCACACGATGTTCGTGATGAAATTGTGGATTTGCGGACATCAGTTGCACCAGAAGTCAGTGCAGATAGTGAGGAAGTAGAGGTTCCAGAAGTCAGCGAAGCCTCAGAAGTTTCTTTGACTGAACTTGATGATGCCATAACTGCACCTGAAAACATTATTGAAACTCCTGAAGAGGAAAATATAGTTCCAGAAGTTACTCACGATGAGGTTACAGACTTGGAAGCAGCACTGGTGGCAGAATCTACTTTTGTACAACAGCGTGATACAAGTGCTATTCCAGAAACTGCCTACGACGAGGATGCAGAGTTAGAGGCAGCACTAGAAGCAGAAGTTACCTTCGTACAGCCACGTGATATTTTCAACGAAGTTCCTGCACAAAATGTTGTTCTTGAAGCTAACTACGATGAGAATACAGAGTTGGAGGCAGCACTAGCAGCAGAAGTTACCTCTGTACAGCCGCGCGATATTTTCCACCATGTATCTGAGGAGGAAAGTGACATTTCCGAAACTACTCACGATGAAGTAGTGAATTTGGATACGCCAGTAACAGAAGAAACCAGTGAAGTTGTTGAAGACGAAGAGATTCAGCCACAAGAAGTATTGAGCCAAGTTCCAGATGAGCAGAGCCAAGTTACACGGAATATCACTGATGAAGCGATAGATTGGGATACTTCAGTTACAGCAGTAGACAGCGCAGATATTGAGGAAGTAGAACCTACTTCTGCGGTGGATGAAACAATAAGCGAAGTTTCTGAAGCATCAACTGCACCTGATGATGCCGTTGCGGAAGTTTTAAGCAATCAATACATTGATTTGAGTAATGCAAGTACTGAAGAAGTTAATCTATATGTTGATGATGTTGCTGCACAAATAAGTGAAATTTCTGACTCAGCTGATATTCCATCTTTGGAAACAACAGAAAGTGGAGCTACTGAGAGTATCAGTCAACCTATTGAAGAAGTTTCTGAAATAGAAAAAGATCGTTTTGATGAAACTCCAGAAGAAACAAATGTCAGTGAGTCTTTGCAAGCAATCATTGAAAGAAATATAGTACTCATCGCTCATGAAAGCAAGAAATCAGAACTTGCTGAATTGGTTGCTGAACATCAGGAATTTTTCTCGCAGAGTTTTACAATTACCTGGCCATCTGTTAGTGAAGTCTTACATCAACAGGCAGGGATAACTATTAGTCAACAAACTCCCGCACCAACTTCTGGAGGATATCAAACAATTGCTTCATTGGTTGGAGCCGGAGAAATTGTAGCAGTTATTTTCTTGCGAGATTTGCTGCAACCTCAGCCTGGTCAAGCAAATGAAGAAGCACTGTTAAGATTATGCACTATTAATCAAGTTTTATTGGCTACTAATTTGTCAACAGCAGAAGCGATTGTGCATTATCTGAAACACATATAGCAAAGTGCTGTACATGGATAGCGGGGCGTTTAGCCCGTGCTGAGTAGAAACCCAGTTAAATCAAGGCTTTTAGCAATCAACATTGTCCTAACCTATGTGGCTACGGCTATATAGCAATTTTAAATGAGTTATGAACAAAAAGATCCCCGACTTCTTAAAGAAGTCGGGGATTTGAGTCTCTTGGCGTTTACAAGTAAAACATGATGACTATATTTTTTGAAAAGTTGCAAATTGCATAGAATAGTTTCAATAATAAAAATTAATCTCAAAATATACGTATATTTTAAAGTAAAATCTATTTAAGAAAATGGTTGTAAATTTTAAAAGTTTATTTAGACAGCCAGTTATTCTTTCAAGTGCGATCGCTACAATTTTACTAGTAGGCATTCAAAAACTGGGGGTTTTCGAGCCTCTAGAAATGAAAGTCTACGACCAAATGATGCAATTACGTGCCGACTCAGGCCCAGACACTCGTTTGTTGATTGTTGCTTTAAGTGAAAAAGATATCCAAAAATGGAATTGGCCTCTGTCTAGTGAACTTCTAGACCGATTATTAGGCAAACTCGAAGAATATCAACCGCGAGTCATTGGTCTAGATATTTTTCGTGACTTACCAGTACCACCTGGTCATGACAAACTACTACAACGCCTCCAACAGAGCGATATCATCATTCCTATCTGCAAACATTCTGGTTCTAACAATCCGGGAATAGCACCCCCAAAGGGCGTTGAAGCAGAGCGAGTCGGATTTAATGATGTCGTAGAAGATACTGATGCCACAATTCGCCGCAACCTCTTATTGGTAAGTGCAGAGGAGTCCGATTCTTGTCAAAGTACCTATTCTTTTAGCTTACAACTAGCGCTCAAATATTTAGAAGTCGGAGGCATCCAACTAGAATTTACTCCCAAAAAGGAACTAAGACTACGTAAGACTGTATTTAAACCCCTAGAAAGTAGCGCTGGCGGTTATCAAAAAGCAGATACCAATGGCTACCAAATCCTGCTTAATTACCGTTCTGGTCATCAGGTTGCCCAGCAGGTAACTATTACAGAAGTACTTGCAAATCAAGTTAAACCAGATTTAATTAAAGACCGCATTGTTTTGATTGGTTCAACAGCTAATAGTTTAAATGATATTTTTAATACGCCCTTTGCTAGCGGGAAGTCGGATAATTCCGGCAAAATGGCCGGAATTGAAATTCATGCTCACAGCGTTAGTCAAATTCTCAGTACTGTTCTGAACAAACAGCCTCTATTTTGGTTTTTGCCTGAGTGGGGTAAAGTACTTTGGATATGGGGATGGACTGTAGTTGGTGGGTTGCTGGTATGGCGAATTCAACATCCGCTAGGCTTAGGATTGGCAGCAGCAACAGCCCTGGCAGTATTATTTGGAGCCAATTTTGTCATTTTTACCCAAGCTGGATGGTTCCCAGTCATACCTCCGGCGTTGGGGTTAGTATTTACTATTGGGAGTGTCCTTGCTTATAGTGCTTATCAAACCAAACAAGAGCAAAAAGAAATTACCCAACGGGTTCAAGAACACCAACAATTAATTGTGGAATTGCAAAATCTTTTACGGCAGCGTGGCAACGCCTCAAATGAAGCGTCAACGCTAATTGTTGATTCCATCGGGCAAGAAATTGCACTAGGCACGGTACTAAACAACCGCTACAAAATTACTCAACCCTTGGGTTCTGGAGGATTTAGCAATACTTATTTAGCTGACGATATCCAGCGTCCTGGTAATCCGCAGTGTGTAGTTAAACAGTTGCGACCTCCTCGCCAAGATGCAGAATATTTAAATGTTGTCAGACGCCTATTCGACGCTGAAGCAGAAATTTTAGAAACTTTGGGTAAGCACCCACAAATTCCCCAACTGCTAGCTTTTTTTGAAGAAAATCGGCAATTTTCTTTAGTGCAAGAATTTGTTCGAGGGCACGCTATGGATAAAGAGTTAACTGCTGGTAAGCGACTAAAACAAGCTGAAGTTGTGGAGATACTCAAAGAAGTTTTAAATGTGCTGGTTTTTGTTCATAGCTATGGCGTAATCCATCGAGATATTAAACCTAGTAACTTGATTAGGCGAGAATCAGATGGGCACATTGTTTTAATTGACTTTGGCGCTGTTAAGCAAATTCAACCTCAGCAGCAAGAAGCTCAGACTATTTCAATTGGCACTCCTAGTTATGCACCTTCTGAACAAATGAGCGGATTGCCAAAACTCAACAGCGATATTTATGCGTTGGGAATTATGGGAATACAAGGTTTAACTGGGGTAGAAGCGAGAAAGTTTCGTAGAGACACAAATACTGGTGAAATAATTATCCAAAGTGAAGCTGATGCTAATCAACAGATTTGGCAACATTGGCGCGAATTAACTGAGGCTACAGACGAGTTAGTGATGATTTTAAATAGAATGGTACATTTCGACTTCACTCAGCGATATCAGTCAGCCGCAGAGGTACTTAAAAATATTGAAAGTCTTTAGTACTTTTTCTAAACACTAAAGTACTAAGAAAAAAGCTCGGTCACTCGCATGACTAAGCTATTAACTATTTCAATCAATTATTGCAGGTAAAGTAGTGCGATCGCAAGCAAACTATTAGTTAGCAGATTGTTCCAAATTTACCTTGACAACTTTGTTCTTTTCTTGCTCAGTTTTGGGCAGTATTAGATTCAAGATACCATCTTTATAATCTGCCGTAACGTTGGTGTTTTGAATCCGAGCCGATAGAGGAATTACACGTTGAAATTTACCGTAATGAAACTCACTTCTGGTAACACCTTTTTCCTCTGTTTTCGTTTCAGATTTCCGCTCACCGCTAACATAAACAGCATTTTCTGTGACTTGCACATCCAGGTCTTTAGCTTCTATTCCCGGCAGTTCTATCTTCAGATGAATTGCATCTTCAGTTTCTTGAATTTCAGCAGCAGGAACTTTGCTTAAGCCTTTGTCAAACAATGCAGATGGTAGTCTGGTATCTTCAAATAAACTATTGATTTGGTGTTGTAGAGTGTCAATTTCTCTCCAAGGATTCCAACGAACTAGTGTCATAAATCTTCCTCGCATTAGTTAGCTTTGTTTAATAAGTTTTGCACTTAACTTTGTGCTTACATATTTATATTATGTAGAGTTAAACCTGCTGTAAATTCGGTTTTTAACACCAACTGATTGATGATTACCGTACCAAATCAGATATGAGAAAAATTACGGTTTACTCTAATTTATACGTTCGGTAAACCCGAATATACAAATTAGATTTAATTTATACTAAACCAATAAATTTGCTGTTGAAGGGATAGCGCAGAAATACGATGCCTCAGTTGGGCTATGTCTAGAACTGAGTAACAGCTTTGCATAAATTTTTAGATAACCTCTGTTAAATACATATCTGCTCAATTTTGTCCTGCACTTAACTTCTGATTTATTAACCAACACAGGATCAAAAATGAAACTCTTTTCCCCGCTCAATTTTGCACACATTCTTGATTCTAATGTCCTACCTAGAATCGCTAGGACTCAAATAGCTACTCATAGCAAGAGTGGCACATCAATCAACACAGCTATCAAATTTAATACTTTACACAACCATCCCACAGATATCAATTGCCTCAAAACCTTTGATACTGATGTTCTTGCTTATCACATGATGAGTCTTAGCAACTTTTAACGATCCGTAGGATGCGCTCAATTAAATCACCCGAATGGGTGAAGAGGAAATCAACCGTTCAGGTGAACTGGGTGCAGGAAGTTAAGACAGATAAAAAATAAGACTCTATTACTCAAGAATACTAATTGCATTTTACTATAACTAAGGATAATCCTATGAAACTCTCTATCTTGATTGATTCTGTACTCATTGTTACTTCTATTGCTTTATTGCCTGGAATCGGTGGCACTCAAATGGCTACTAAAAATAGTGGCGAACCTATAGCCATCAACTCTGATAATTTATCTAATCATTCCAATAACGTCAGCTACCTCAAACCCTTTGATGCTGTATTTCTAGCTTACCAAAGTAATCTGAATCCCCAGTGACTAGAATTATATCGTCTCGGATTTGAAACCCAGTTTTTCTGTGTAAAAAGCCGACTATCTGGGTTATCCAGTTAGAGGATGTTTTAAAAGTCATGATTGATGTATCAAATATTTTTACCCCACCCTAACCCTCACGCCACTTGCTCCACTTGGGGAAACCCCATCGCCCTTGGCGTCTCCCCTTGGGAGAAGACCGCAGTGGCTCCCCTTCTCCCAAAGGGAGAGGCTAGCGCCAAGGGAGAAGCATGTGGCGTGAGTGAACTTGATTTTTCCGGTTTCCCCCCAATACATCGGGGAGCCACTGCGTTGGGCGGGTTCCCCGACTTGTTCGCGCAGCGTCTCCCCTTGGGAGAAGCAAGTGGCGTGGGATTAAGGGGGGTAATACTTCAATTAAAATCACAGCCGACCACTTTTGAAACAACCTCTTAGCAAGACGGTTAAATTTATGCTCAATGGTTTTTTCGTTGGCATTCAATCGATATATATAAATATAAGATTCCTATTTGATTTTTAAACAAAACTACGACAAAATACGGAGGAGCGTACGAGTCTAACAAAAAACAATGAGAAGTCAGCATTTACCGAAAAATTGGGTTTAAAGCCCCGTGCTTCCAGCACGGCTTTATATTTTA
>CAXUOL010000008.1:0-41867 GCA_964252435.1 uncultured Nostoc sp. | reverse complement strand
AGTAGTATCAGGAATCATCATCGGGTTAGATACAGATACACCAGAAACAGCAGACAGAATTATTGAATTTATGCGGGCATCGCAAATTCCCATGTTGACAATTAACCTGCTTCATGCATTACCGAGAACTCCATTATGGCGGAGGTTAGAAGCAGAAGGACGACTTCTCTTTGATGAAAGCCGCGAATCAAATGTTGAATTTTTGATGCCCTACGAGCAAGTTATTGAGATGTGGCGGCGCTGCATTACAACTGCTTATGAACCAGAATTTTTATATCAGCGATTTGCCTACAATATGGAACACACCTATCCAAATCGCATCAAAATTCCTAACAGCCCATCTCGTGCTTCTGCGGCTAATATTCGCAAGGGTTTAACTTATTTAACCAATATTTTGCTGCGAATAGGCATATTTAGTAACTATCGTCAAACTTTCTGGAAAATGGCCAAACCAGCATTAAAAGCAGGTAATATAGAAAACTTGATTCACGTTGGACTTGTGGGACACCATTTAATTAAGTTTGCCCAAGATTGCGCCAAAAATGAAGAATCAGCTTCGTTTTATTCCCAAAAAATCCTCACCAAAGTTCGTAGCTAACTGTCAAGATGTAATTTTGGCAAAAAGCCAAACAAAGATAAATTAGACTGAACAGCAAACACTTTTATTGATATATAACAGCCTTAGTGGTCTGTCAAGTTTAAATTAATGGGTAAGCAAGTTCGTAGTAAGGACTTCAGTCCTTATAGCCTAAGCACTAAAGTGCTTACTACAAACTCTTCATTACTATCTTGACAGACCACTAAATCATTCATGAAAATCTCTATTTCTTATCTCTTTGTGTTCTCTGCGTCTGTGCAGTTCGATTAGAAAATGTTTTTCTCTCAAGAGATAGAAATAAAAAATTTAATAAATGATTTAGAACTGCGATCGCATCTGCTGCCCTTTAGGTTTTATCCTAAAAAAGTATTAGTTAAAACCTGCAAAAGGAAATCTACCTGTGAAAAAAACTTTGTTTCTCAGTCCTCCTTCCTTCGATGGGTTCGATGGTGGTGCAGGTTCTCGATACCAAGCCAAGCGCGAAATTACTTCCTTCTGGTATCCGACATGGCTAGCGCAACCCGCAGCCCTTGTACCTGGTAGCAAGCTTATCGATGCACCCCCACACGGTCAAACAGTAGAAGATGTCATCGAAATTGCTCAAGATTACGAGCTAATTATCATGCATACCAGCACGCCTTCACTGCCTAATGATGTCAAGTGTGCCGAGACGATCAAAGCTCAAAACCCTGATGTCCAGATTGGCTTAATTGGAGCGCACGTAGCAGTATTACCAGAACAGACACTGGTTGAAAACCCAATCATTGACTTTGTGTGTCGTCACGAATTTGATTATACCTGTAAAGAACTAGCCGAAGGTAAATCTTGGGAAGAAATTACAGGTTTAAGCTACCGCGATCGCCAGGGTAATATCCATCATAATAAAGACCGCCCCTTGATTCACGATTGGGATTCGATGCCCAGCGTCTTGCCGATTTATCACCGCGATCTGGATATCACCAAATACTTTATTGGCTACTTACTGCATCCATACATTTCCTTTTACACTGGGCGCGGTTGTCCGGCAAAATGTAGCTTCTGCCTTTGGCCGCAAACAATTGGTGGACACTTATACCGCACTAAAAGCCCCGAAGCTGTTGGGCGCGAGATGCAAGAAGCTAAAGCGATCTTCGGTCACAAGGTGCGAGAATATATGTTTGATGACGACACCTTTACTATAGACAAACAGCGAGCGATCGCAATTAGCGAACATCTGCGGCGACTCAAACTGACTTGGAGTTGCAACGCCCGTGCCAATCTAGATTATGATACTCTCAAACAACTACGCGATAATGGCTTACGCCTACTATTGGTAGGATTTGAATCTGGCAATCAGCAAATTTTAGATGGCATTAAGAAAGGAATCAAGCTGGAAGTAGCGCGAAAGTTTATGGAAAATTGTCATAAACTTGGCATTACCGTACACGGCACATTTATCATTGGTTTGCCCGACGAAACCCAAAAAACAATAGAAGAAACAGTCCGGTTTGCTTGCGAGATTAGTCCTCATACAATTCAGGTTTCTATCGCAGCTCCCTATCCTGGAACAGAACTTTATCGTCAAGCACAAGAAAATAATTGGTTTAGCAACAGTTCTTTAGTTGCTAGTTCAGGAATCCAAATGTCCACACTGCAATATCCAAATCTCTCCAGTGCTGAGATTGAGGATGCACTTGAGAGAATGTATCGTAAGTTTTACTTCCGTCCTAGAGCGATTATCCCAATTGTTAGTGAAATGCTCACCGATCCTCAAATGTTAGTGCGCCGCTTGCGGGAAGGGCGGGAATTTTTCTCATACTTAAAAGACCGTCGCACCCAAGCAACGGCAAAAGCAGAATCGGTAGTTGTTGGTTAGTTGTTGGTTATTTTTGTGAAGGAATTGACGATAACCCAGCCAAATAAGTAAATGAACAAAAATAATTGACTTTGGCTTTACCTGGCCAAAATTGCCTTAGCTACTCTCAGACTCATACCTTGGCGTCATACCAATTCTGTATAATGATGCGCCAAATTATATAAGGAACGAACCGCAAAGGTCGCAAAGGACACAAAGGAAGAAAGAAAATTTGGCGCAGCCTCACAAAGAAATGGTATCAGTCTCACTCAATAACTCAATTATCGGAACCTTAAAAATCCAAAACTTATGCAAGCACAGCGATTCGCCATCATCAATGGTGATGACTTTGGTTTTTCTGAAGGAGTTAATCAAGCAATTATCAAAGCACACAAAGAAGGAGTGCTAACTAGTACCAGCCTGATGGTGAGCGCTGATGCTGCAAAAGAGGCTGTCACTTTGGCAAAGGTCAATCCAAACCTGGCTGTTGGTCTACATCTTGTGTTGGTATGTGGTCGTTCTGTCTTACCACCAGAGCAAATTCCCCATTTAGTTGACAAACAAGGTAACTTTTTCAACAGTCCATTTTTCGCTGGGTTGCGCTATCAATTTGTCAAGGAAACCCATCAAGAACTGCGTCAAGAAATTCGCGCTCAATTAGAAAAATACCGTTCTACTGGTTTGCCTCTTTCTCACGTCGATGGACATTTGCATCTGCATCTGCATCCGATAATCTTGCGTATTTTAGTTGACCTGGCAGCAGAATTTGCTATTAAAGTAATTCGTCTTCCCAGTGAGGAACTAGGGATGACCTTAAGAGTTAATCGCAGCCATCTACTGACAAAGCTAGTTTGGTCAGGAGTATTTGGCAGACTACGCCGCTACGGTGAGAAGCTGCTAGAGTCCCAAGGTATTAGCTTTACCCAAAGAGTTTACGGTTTATTGCAAACTGGGGGGATTACAGAGGAATATTTACTTGGATTGATACCCCAAATTCAGGCAAACTTGGTAGAGATTTACTCTCATCCTGCGATCGCAAATGGAGAACTAGGGACAGGTGAAGCAGAACTTGATGCATTGTTAAGTCGTCGGGTACGCGAAGCGCTCCTGAGTAACGGCTTTGAAATTACCAATCATCATTTCCTATCCCAACGTACTACCTAAATTTGATTTTCCACAATTCAAAGTAATAACTTTGTCATCCAAATCCCATCTAACGTACATACAAAAATCCTAAACTTATCGGCAGTGAATCTAGAAAATGCTAATACTAATTGCCTGGTAATCAATGGCTATGTTTGCATCTACCTTCTTAACAAATCTTCACGCGATCGCTAGTAATTTTCTCTTAATTTTGTGCATACCATCTGTTTTGTTTTATTGCTATGCAATTTATGCAGCAATAACTTTTTTTGCTGTTCCCCAGCCAATCAATCTAGAGTTTCATCCACCTGTTAGTATCCTCAAACCCATTTGTGGGCTTGATAGTAATGCTTATGAAAACCTAGCCTCATTTTGCCAGCAGGACTATCCAAAATATCAAATCATCTTTGCAGTCCGAAATTCTCAAGACCCTTGCATAGAGGTTGTAGAGAAAATCATCCACAATTTTTCAGATTTGGATATTTTGCTGATTGTAAGCGATCGCATCATTGGTACAAACCTAAAAGTTAGCAACTTGGCCAATGCCGCAGCCAAAGCTAAATACGAGATTCTCGTCCTTGCTGATAGTGACATCCGAGTTGGAACAGACTATTTGCAAAGAGTTATCCAGCCGTTGCAAGACGAAAACGTGGGTGTAGTTACTTGTATGTATCGAACCTTAACTCAAGGATGGATATCAACATTAGAGGCTATTATTACTACTACTGATTTTCACGCTGGGGTTTTAGTTAGTAACATCCAGGAAAATGGTATAAAATACGCCTTTGGTTCCACCATTGTCATCCCGAAAAAAATACTAGAAGCTATCGGTGGATTTGAAGCGATCGCTGATTATCTGGCAGATGATTTCCAACTAGGCTATCTACCCGTCCAAGCAGGTTACAAAGTTGTGCTTTCCGACTACATAGTTGACCATGTACAGATAAGCAACAACTTAGTTGATGCCATCAGACGGCAGATTCGTTGGGCGCGTGGTAAACGAGTTTCTCGTCCTTGGGGTTATCTAGGACTAATTTTTACTTATGGTGTCGTCACCTGCTTGCTGCTGCTGATTGCCACCGATGGTTCAATATTAGGATGGCTAGGACTATGTATTTGTTGGGTAACAAGATTGGTGATGGCTTGGATTGTTGGTACTATCAGTCTGAAAGATCCAATAGTCAAAAAGTTTCTGTGGCTCGTTATTGTCTGCGACTTGTTAAGCTTTGTTATTTGGTGTTTTGGCTTTATTGGCAACACTATAGAGTGGCGAGGACAACAACTGAAGCTAACTAAAGATGGAAAGCTATTAGTACCAGAAGACAAAAGTTATGAATTATCAATTAAGGTTTTGACTAATAAGGGCGCATAGCAGTACATTGGGTAAACTTAAGCCAAAACCCTTTTAAAACTCACTACGAACTCTGCAAAGTTACCTTGGTAGACTACTAATGCGTGTTGCATCCAAATGAGAACCGCTATATATATATTTCAAGACCAGATCGAATTTAAGTTCATCGTATGACCACAAAGCCTTGGGATGCTCAACTTGCTTACTGGCTAATTAAACCTCTAAAAGACAGTTGGATAAACCCCAATCATCTTACTACAGTGCGACTTTTGACAGGGTTGGCGGCGGCTGTCGCACTCGCAGTTGGCGATATCATTTGGGTTAACATTGGGGCATGGCTATTTGCTTTATCTAACTTTCTCGATCATACAGATGGTGAATTAGCTCGTTTGAGTGGGAAAAGCAGCAAATGGGGACATCAATATGACCTTGCTAGTGACGCTATCATCCACATTCTATTATTTGTGTGTATTGGATATGGTCTTAGGGAAGGAAAATTTGGTTGGTGGGCGTTGCTGATGGGGATAGCATCTGGGGTGTCTGTTGCTTGCATCTTTCATTTGCGAAACCAAATGGAACAGCGTTTAGGTAAAAACGCCAGCCGTCAACCAAATTTCGCCGGGTTTGACATTGAAGACGTGCTGTATTTGTTTCCCATAGTTCCCTTACTGAATGGACTACAACCGTTACTAATGGCAGCGACAATTGGTGCACCAACCTTTGCAATATGGGTAATTTGGCAATTTTGGACACTCCCGCAGCCGGAATCAAACTAATATGAACCTATCCCACTAATATCGAAATGTGGTAACTTACTTCTCATATTGAGAAGGGTGTATCTGTTTATGGCTGGGCGTTTTGAAGGATTGAGTGATATGGAATGGAAACTAAGCTAACGCACATCTGGACGCAGAGCTATAAAATATTGTAATGAGCGCGATCGCATCAAAGGCTGTCCCTTCTGCCTTTTTTCGGTCAAGTTTACACCTCTACCTGTTTGATCTCTGCATCTGTTGCTTGGTCTATTTCTATAAACTTTGGCCCAGCAATGAGAACTATCACCATCATTAATAGACTCGTCACCATGATGATGCTGACCACGCTGGGATCGTCAAAATTACTCGTAGCTACTAATAATGCTGCGGCAAAATTGCGTTGGGCTGTTCCGACTCCTAGTACTCTTTGAGTATCAATGTCAGGCCCACCTAAAAGATAACCGACGCTAAAGGAGAATATAATAAATATCGCACAAACAAAGATTGCACCTGTTTTTAATAGGCTAATGATATCGTTGGTGTGAATGAAGAGTCTGACTACTAGACCAAAAAGTAATCCAATACTAGATAATTTGAATAAAATTGGCTGGATAATGGGAGCGATCGCAGCAAATTTAGCTTTGATAAATAATCCCATCACTAACGGACTAACCATCAGCAACAACAAGGGTTTGGCAATGTCCCAAGAGTTGATTTGCACACCTTGCACTACTAAGGGCAGAACCATTGGCATATAAAAAATAGTACCCAGCATCAGCAACATCATTAATCCCACAGAAAAAGCTATATTGCCCTTGACTATTTGAGCAAGTTTAGGCAAAGCTGGCGGGCCTGATGCTACTGCCATAATTAGTAAACCATCTCTAATTGGTTCTTTTAGAGGTACTACTTGTACTAGCAAATAAACAAAAACTGGCACCAATACAAAATTTGTTAGTAAAGACAAGATGACAAGTCGAGGGCTGCGGAGTGGTTTCCAAATCTGTTGTACCGTTAAACCTAAACCTGCACCCAACATAGTGCAAACAATGAATGTGAAGAGTGCAAGTTTGTCGATTACTACTAAAATTTCATTCATGATTTAATTATTTGTCAAAATAAATATCTAGTTGGGATAGGGAAGAGGGGACAGTAAATTAATCCAAAGATTCGAGTTGTATTGAAGCCCATTCCCTATTCCCTATTACCTCAACTCCAGGCTGATTTGCTGTAAGTTACCAGTAAAGGCAAACGGTACTTGATAAGTATCAACAACAGGAGTACCTGTATCTCTGCCAACATCAAAGGTTTCATCTAGGGCTAAACGGTAAGCGATGGTTTTTTCCACACGTCCTTCGGCTACCTGTTGGTCATTGATGAATAGTTTGCCGATTCCGCCTGCGCCCACAGCGCCACCGTCATAATCAAAGTTGAAACGAAGTGTAGATTTACCGGGGGGCAATTTTTCTCTTGATTGGATGATGTAGCGGGCAGTATTGGCGTAGTTGTAGGCATAGGTAGGCTTGCCATCCTCAAGGAAAAAACTCCAACCAGCAAAGCGTCCGCCTTGGGTCAAAAGGACACCCTCTGCCCCACTTTCAGGAATTTCTACATTAGCTGTGATGCTGAAGGATTTATTTTTCAGGTTTGGAGCGCTACCTTCTGGAATGCCGAATGTACCTGGATAGTAGGTGAAAGTTGTGCGTCCTCTGGTGAGGCTGGGGCGAATTTTAACATCAAATCTTTCAGCGATGCGATCGTCTAATGGTAAAACTTGGTGCTTGCGGGCTTCCTTTAAAAACAACTTTTGCAGTTTTTCTAGCTTGTCTGGGTTTTCCTTTGCGAGGTTGTTCGCTTCGCTAAAATCTTCTGTAATGTTGTACAGTTCCCACTCATCTGTATCAAAGCTACCTTTGACAGTTCGTTCCCAAGGTAAGCGACCGTGACGCGCTGCCGCTACCCAACCTTCATCGTAAATGGCTCGGTTGCCCAACATCTCGAAATACTGAGTTTGACGATGGGAGGGAGCATCAGGGCGATCGAAGGTATAAACAAGGCTAGTACCTTCGATTGGTTGTTGCTTAACACCATTCACTTCTTTAGGAGCAGTAATTCCTGCTACTTCTAAAATGGTGGGTGCAATATCAATTACATGATGGAATTGGCTACGAATGCCACCTTGGTCTTTAATATTTGCGCCCAAGGAAATCACCAAGGGGTTACGAGTTCCGCCAAAGTGAGAGGCGATTTGCTTTGTCCATTGGAAGGGAGTGTTGACTGCCCAAGCCCAAGCCGCCGGAAAATGGTTAAATGTTTTGGGACTACCCAAGTCATTATATGCAGCTAGCAGTTGTTGCAGATTTTCGGGTACACCGTTGAAGACTTGGAGTTCGTTGACGCTGCCTGTTAAACCGCCTTCTGCACTAGCACCGTTGTCTCCAACAATATAAATGACTAGGGTGTTATCCAATTCACCAAGTTGGTCAACGGCATCAATCAGCCTTCCTACTTCATAATCTGTATGACCTAAAAATCCAGCAAATACCTCGGCCATGTGGGCATAGAGTTTTTGCTGTTCTGCTGTGAGGGAATCCCACGCTGGTAGTTCTTGGGGGCGAGGAGTGAGTTGGGCATTGGCAGGAATTACACCCAGTTGTTTTTGACGGGCAAAGATTTCTTCGCGTAATTTATCCCAGCCTTGGTCAAATTTGCCTTTGTACTTGTCAATCCAAGCTTTGGGGGCGTGGTGGGGTGCATGGGTAGCCCCAGTGGCGAGATAGGCGAAAAAGGGTTTTTCAGGAGCAATGGATTTTTGGTTGCGAATCCAGGCGATCGCATGGTCTACTAAATCAGGAGTTAGGTGATAATCTGGCTTGTTAGTTGGTTTCTCTACTCGCCTAGTATTTTCTACTAAGGCAGGACTCCACTGATTAGTATCACCACCAAGAAAACCGTAAAAGTACTCAAATCCCAACCCTGTAGGCCAGCGATCGAAAGGCCCGGCGGCACTCGTTTCATAGTCTGGGGTATTGTGCCATTTACCGAAAGCTGCTGTGTTATAGCCATTTTGTCGTAGTATTTCAGCAACGGTGGCGGCACTCTTAGGCAAAATTGTTGTGTAGCCAGGATAACCTGTAGCTAATTCCTCAACGACCCCTGTATTAACTGAATGGTGATTGCGTCCAGTTAACAAAGCTGCCCTGGTAGGCGAACACAGGGCTGTGGTGTGGAATTGGTTGTAGCGTAATCCTCTTTCGGCTAGGCGCGTCAAATTCGGAGTGTCCACCGGGCCGCCAAAAGTACCCGCTTGTCCAAAGCCCACATCATCTAGGATCGCTAGCAAGACATTGGGTGCTTTGGCTGGGGCAGTTATGGGTTGAGGAAAGTCTGGTTGTGATTCTTTGTAAGTGAGGCCGATTTTACCTTTGAACTCTGGCAGAGGAACGGGTAAAACTTGGGATGTAGCTGCTAGGGCGGGGCCATTGACCATCAACAAAGTGATGAGCAAAGATAAAGCGATCGCCTTTGCAATTTCTAGAAACAAATTCCAGTGCTTGGATTCAAACTTCATTCTTCATCCTTTCTATAGTCAGGTTCTTCACTAAGCGAAATCCGATATGGGTAGTTCCCGTGTCGGGGGCTTGAGATTCTCGCGCTGCTGGGCGGAAGCGGCTGCAATAGTTGATAGCACACAAATAAGAGCCACCTTTGATTACGTGTAGGGCGTTTTCGGTGGGTTTGTTGGGGTCAAAACTTTGTTCTGGGCCTTTTGGATTGACACTGTGGGTTTTTTGGTTGTGTCCCGGACTAAACCAATCAGAGGTCAATTCCCAGACGTTACCTGTGATGTCATACAGACCATAACCATTTGGTGGAAAGGAACCAACTGGGGCAATACCTACGTAACCATCGCTTTTGGTGTTGAAAAAGGGAAAGATTCCTTGCCAGGTGTTGGCTTTTTTCTCAGAGTACTGGTTGCCCCAGGCATAAGTTGCAGCATCTAACCCACCACGGGCGGCGTATTCCCACTGGGTTTCGGTGGGTAAAGATTTTCCTGCCCATTGAGCGTAAGCTACAGCATCTTCGTAGGCAATATGAACGACTGGATAATTATCTGGATGTGCAATCGCACTTTCTCTTCCAAATGGATGTCGCCAATTCGCCCCACTCTGCCAATGCCACCAACTCAGCAGCTTTGCTCCTGGTTTTGCGATTTCAAAAACTAAGGAACCAGGTAATCTCTGCTCATCTGGCAAGTCGGGAAACTGTTCTTTTGATAAAGGGCGCTCTGCAACTGTGACATAACCTGTTGCTTTGACAAATACCGCAAACTGTGCATTTGTCACTTCATATTTATCGATACAAAAAGAACTAACTCTTACCTCTTGAGCTGATAGTTCTTCAATCAAACCAGAATTATTCGATCCCATTGTGAATGTCCCACCGGGAATCATTACCATTTCTGAGGGACAGGAATTTACGGTAGCCGCAAAGGCAGGAGGAATGATGAGTGCGTAGGCGTAGCCCGCCGTATGCATCGCTACTCCTATAATTAATAACAATGCTAAAAAACTTTTCTTTAACACAGTGGTGTTGACTGCTAACAAAAATAAATTAAAATTCAGGCTAAATATTTCTAAAACATTTACTGTGTAAAGCTATGACGTAGTAATAGGTGAAAATCTAGCAATTTTTCATCAAAAATCACCATCAGTGTGAACTAATTTAAAAAACTTTAGTTTGTTTGAAATTAGCAACCAATCCCATGAATAGCTAGCAAAATCTGAAATTGCTAGTAGTAGAGTTTAAACTACTGTAAACATATCAAATTAGTGTTGTTTTTCAAGATATTAAGTATAATGTCATATAGTCTTTAAAAAATCAAGCATTTCTGAAACCCCTGAATTTAGGGACTTCCAATTCAACAAATACTTTATGCAATTTTGTAGCTAAAAAAATTCTCTTCTTCCTTCCCTATACCCCACACCCAATCCTGAAGCGAAGATACCGTCAAAAGTCAGAAGCTATAGTTCGCCTAAATAGGTAGACTCCAAAATGGACGTTGTTCATCTGCTTTCCCAGATTTCTTGTTCGGAAAAACCAAGCTCCCTCAAATCATCCTCTCGCAAAGCTGCTTCATTAGCACAAAAAAACTCATCGAGTTGTGGTGGTTTTACTTGTGTTCCAGCAAGCATTGCATGTACCTGCCACGATGATGAATTTGATGCTGAAACAGGTGGGCAAGAAGTCGTGAAATTTGTTCAGTATGAATACCGTTATGTCGAGGAATGGCAACTGGATGAGCAATTATTGCATCTGTTAGCAATTTAGTAAATTGAATTAAACGTTTGTCTGCTTCATGCTGGACTTGTTGTAACTTTGCAGATATTTCAAAAGGCTCTGCTGGCTCAAAAAAATTCTCTGCTTCATTATTTGGTGGTTTGTTATTGATGCTGTGCTCTAACGCATCAATATAGTACCAATCCACGTGCAAAGGCTACCAAAGTTAAAAGCGAGTTGTAAACAGCAATAGATACGCCAGCACCTAGATTTTGGCTTTCTTTTAAACCTGCTTTTATTGCTGCTAATGCGGTATCAACTGTAATTAATTCAACAGTTCTTGTAGATGTAGATGTCTGTACCATAATTTTTTATCTTGCAACTGCAACAGCTTGGCGTTCTCGTTTTGCTACTTCTTTCCGCACTAAAGGAATGACTTCGCGCCCATAATCAATGGCATCTTGTAGCGGATCGAAGCCCCGGATTAACAGGGTAGTTACACCTGCGTCATAGTAATCAACTAAAGCTTCTGCAACTTGTTCCGGTGTTCCTACTAGCGCAGTTGTGTTGCCAGCAGCACCAGTAGCAGCAGCGATCGGTGTCCATAAACGCTTATCGTAGATTTCGCTTTTAGCTGCGAAATCCAGTAACCTTTGCGATCCTACCGCCTGTGGTCTAGCTGGGGGAGCGACTTTTGCACCTCCTCGTTGTTCTTGAATTCGTCCTAAAATATTTCTGGCTTTTTCCCAAGCCTGTTCTTCTGTCACACCCAAGATAGGACGCAGAGATACACTAAAACGGATAGAACGACCAAATGGTAAAGCCGCACGAACTTGGGCGATCCGTTCTTTAACTGCGGCAATTGGCTCACCCCATAAAGCATATACGCTACTATGCTTGGCTCCTACTTCTACTGCTAGGCCAGATGCGCCGCCAAAGTAAAGGGGAATATGGGGTTTTTGCAGTGGCTTGATAGCGGAGAAAGCATCTTTAACATGGTAAAATTCACCCTCGTAATCAAAGGGTGTATCGCTTGTCCAGACACGACGGACAATTTCGAGATACTCATCAGTACGGCGATAACGGTTGTCATGGTCAAGCCAGTCGCCATCTCTTTGCTGGTCAGCATCACTACCGCCAGTGATAATATGCACCGCAATCCGACCATTAGTGAAATGATCGAGGGTAGCTGCTTTGCGTGCTGCTAAAGTTGGTGCGACAAAACCTGGTCGATGAGCAATCAAAAAGCCTAAGCGATCGGTAAATGCAGCTGCATGGGTAGCAACAGTAAAACCATCAGGGCTACTAGAGCTATAGCCGATTAATACTTTATCAAAATCGCCTTTTTCATGGGCTTGGGCAAACTCACGTACATATCCGGGGTCAATAATGTCATCCGCCAAACTACTTAGTACACTGTTTAACTCCGAAGCAGGTTTGGTGCGGATTAACCCGATGAACTCAACTGGCATGATAATTCTCCTGAATACTCTCTATTGCCTGTTCCCTGTTCCCTTTCACTCCAATAAATCTGGTTGATCGCGGGTAATTTCATCCCATAAATATTGGAATGCACGCCAACCTGCTTCGTGACTACCATTACGTTTTTGAATACTTAAGGCGAGGTCGTGTTGAATGGGGATGGGTTTACCTACGGCTTCTGCTAATAACTGGGATTTAGTAGCATCTTCTAGACGGATAAACCACCAAGCTGCTTCGTCTACAGTGTGTCCTACTGTTAATAATCCATGATTGCGGAGAATTGCGGCTTTGCTATTACCTAATCCTTCTGCAATGCGTTTTCCTTCACTGGTATCTAACACAACGCCTTTATAATCATCAAATAAAGCATGATCTTGGTAGAAAACAGCAGAATCTTGGGTAATCGGATCGATTAACCTACCTAGCGATGACCAAGTTTTGCCATAGAAGGAATGAGCATGAGCCGCCGCTACTACATCTGGACGGGCTTCGTGGATTTGCGAGTGAATAGCATAAGCTGCTTGATTGAGTGCGCCATCACCTTGAACAACTTTACCTTCAGAATTCACTAGGATCAAGTCTGATACACGAACCCGACTGAAGTGAATACCAAAAGGATTGACCCAAAAATGGTCAATGAGTTCAGGATCGCGGACTGTGATGTGTCCTCCTAGTCCTTGGGCAAAACCTAAACGGGCAAAGATTCGCAACGCAGCAGCCAAGCGTTCTTTGCGATGACGACGCTCTGCTTCTACAGAGGTAAAGGTTGGTGGTTTAACAAGAGTACCATTGCGGACGATGGAAGTTTGCACCATGATTCTCAATTCCTATGAATAGAAGATTATTTAATAAATGCAGCCAGTTACGACTCAGATGGCTGCAACGTCAAACTATTGGCAGAATTATTTGATTAATTTTTTTAACAGACGCGATCGCACAGGGCTAATAAAATCTTCCGTCTCATTATTATTTACCCAAAATTAGATTTGAAATTATCTAGCACAGCAACTTTTTGGAGTAGATTGGTAACATTTTTTATTTAAATACGGTAAGTCAGTCGAGATACTGTATTTATGCAATATGAACCTACCATAGTTTACCTGAAGAAGCAAGCTTAAGACTGTCACCCCTTGTTTTTTATCGTCATATATGCAAATCTCATATTTATAAAATACGATTTGTCGGTCGGTTTACAGTATTTTTTAGCTCAAGAAATTAAAAATTAACTGCCAAGTGCCAATTATAAAGGTCTGGAAAGCTTGTCTGAGACTAGCTATGGGAGTTAAATTCCCATTTACAGCAACTAGACTCACTATTCTTTCAAACCCTACCTAATTATGAGCCAAGGACTATCCCACAGTTGCAGAAAATGTATTGATAACAACAAATTGGATAGCACAACACACCATTAAAATTTACGAGCAAACAAGGAAAATATGCGAGATTGCAACTGATAAATTCGCATCACAAAAGTTTAAAATTGGCAGATTAATCGGCTCTCTTCGACACAAGTCAACAACTCACACACAGGAGCAAAATATGAATGCTACTATCACCCGTCCAGCTTGGACAATTGAATTTGAAAATGAAACTATTGATAGGTTAATTGATAAATATGCTCCCCATATTCCCAAAAAGCGGTTACAGGAGCCAAAAGCGATCGCCACAGCAGAAGAACTAGAGAATTTCTACCATTTTTGCGTTGGTGGTGCAGCGCATGACCTATTTATTGTGCAAGTTGTCGCCAACGTTATTGATAAAATTCCCGATCCGGAATTGCAGTTATTTTTAAGTCGCCAATTAGGTGATGATGGCGCACATGCAGAAAATACTCGTCGCCGTGTAGAAGCGTTATTTGGTCACGATCCCATTGAAGATATTCAAAAGCAAGTACAAAAGCATTGGGATTTTATGGGAGATATACCCCGCCGTGGCTGGTTAGGCTTTTTAGCTTTCGAGCTGCATTATGAACATCATATTGTTGCCATTGGCTCATTAAATCGGCGTTTGTCACGGCTATACGATCCACAATCTTCAAGCTTTGCGACAGCGAGAATCATCCCAGATGAAACATTCCACCGTGTAGGTGTTGCAGAGTGGTGGTTACGTAAATTTGACAAAGCTTCTTCAGCAGAAAAAGCTGAGGCTAGTTCATACAATCAGGCGCGAACATCTTGCGTCACGCGAAGCGGTCTAACGCCTGCCTCAGCCGCGCCCTCTGACGGGTGTCGGCTGCACGCAATGGTTGGGCTATCCATCAGACTGAAAATGCCTTACCGTCAGTTTGACCTTTTGGTGTCGTCCCATGCGCGGCCCGATCAATCCGGGGCCAAACCTCGTTCGCCATGAGCTCCATGGAGCGCCGGGCGAGCGCTGGATCGGTCCAGTCGTGGCCCGTGTAGAGCAGTGTGCCGAACGCGCCGACCTCGTTGCGGAATGCAAGAATCTGGTCCGCGACGCTCTGGGGGGTTCCCGCGATTACGAGACGCTCGATGCACCGCTTCGTAGAGAGCTCGGAATCCGGTTGGTCGGGAAAGTCGCGCATGACGTCCAGCGCGCCGGCCTTCGCTAGCTTGGTCCTCATGACGTGGAAGTAGAAGTCGTGCGCGCCGTTCTCGCCATGCACGTAGCGATTTGCCGTGGCCTCATCATCGGCCACGAAAACGCTGCGCGCCACGCGCCACCCGGAAGCATCGGCACAGAGTCCAGCCGATCGCCGACCTTCCAGGTAGTTCTTAATGTGGGACTGGACGATGTACGCACCCACGTAGGTCGACGAGATTCCGGACCAGCCGCGCGCTCCCGCGGCGTGTGGTCCCTGGGCATCCGCTCGGATCGAGGTAATGGCGATGGGCGGATGGGGCCGTTGCAGCGGTCGGACAGCGACACCCACTCCGATGTTCCGATCGAGCCAGCGCTCCGTGGTGGTCTGGTAGAACTTGCCTTCGATGCGGTACGGCGGCTCTTCGCTCCAGATCCGGCATATATGCTCGAGTGCTTCTTGGGTCTTGCGATTTCGGTCTGAGCCCAAATCTCCGATGGCTTCTGCGTCACAGGGAACGCCGGGTCCGACTCCCAGGATCAATCGACCCTGCACCAGGTGATCTACCATCGCGACCTGCGCCGCCACCATCGCCGGATGGTAGTTGGCGAGTGGAAGCACGCCGGTACCGAAGGTGATCGACGGGCACGCATCGGCGAGATTCGCAATGAAAGCAAGGCTCGAGGTGATCGTCTCGGCCGAGTCGACGAGATGCTCGCCGATGAAGGCCTCGCGGTAGCCGAGTCGGTCGGCGAGCATGACCGCTTCGCGATCCTCGCGGAGAACGTCCCCATAGGAACGGGACGGCGGGTGGACGGGCTGGATGAAGAATCCGAGCTTCAGGGAGTTCTGCATTAAGTCTTTATAGTCGTTCATTCGTTCCGTGCCGCCCAACTATTTATTATACGGAAATGTCCGTGTTTTACCCTTCGTTGTTCCAGTCTTTTCTCCGACAAAAAAAAGGCGATTTTCGGACTGACGTGTTCCAGAACTTGATCGCGAACGGCTGTTTCTATGCCTTCAAAGGTTTCTATTTTTTCCCAAGGCATGTTTTTATACAGAATCTTCGCGTAGGCGTAGCCCGCCGCAGGCATCGCTTTTACGTGGGTATCTAAAAGTTCTTTATCTTCCAAGGTCATTAGACTTGACCTGCTTGTTGAACATTATTAATCCTCGCGGATTCCGGTGTTGATGTACAGTTCCTCTTTTATTCGCAATGCGAACTCGCGAATATTTTTGTTTTCTTCCCATCTTTTTGCCAAATTGGGATGCTCCCAATTACTCTTGATAAAATAGCAATATTCTATCGATTTACTGTAGTATATACTCATAATTTTATCGAAACTAGAGTAAATAGATATAAATTTAGCTTTTGGTTTGCTAATCAAGTGCTTGCCTACACATACTAAAAATGAGCCAAATTGTAGAAGAAGTTCTGGCCGCTAATCTTACTTACACTGAAAACTTCGGTGATAAGGGTAATCTCACCATACCCTCATCTCGTCGGTTTGCAATTCTCACTTGCATGGATGCTCGACTTGACCCAGCTAAATTTGCTGGATTAGATGATACCCCTGAATCGCCAGATGCATTTTATCGGTCAAGCTGATTTTGTAATGACTAATGAGTAAATATTTAATCAATCGATTACTAATTGCTATTCCGACTTTAATTGCCATCAGTATTGTGATATTTGCTATTCTGGCATTAGCACCAGGCGATCCAATGGGAGAATTTGCCATGAATCCTTCCATCACAGCTGAAGTGCGAGAAAATATCCGAAAATCTTTAGGTTTAGATCAACCAATTTATATCCGCTATGTCAAGTGGTTTACCGCTTTTATCACCGGAGATATGGGCTATTCTTTTACTAGCCGTAGTCCTGTAATTGGTTTAATTCTCCAACGCATACCAACAACCTTGTGGGTAGTGGGTTCTGCTTACCTAGTTGGTGTATTATTAGCTATTCCTTTGGGGGTAATTTCGGCTCTCAAACGTAATACCATTGTTGATACAGTTTTGACTACTTTAGTCTTTTTTGGGTTTTCTTTACCAACATTTTTTACTGGGTTACTATTTATTATTATCTTCAGTATCCAGTTAAAATGGTTTCCTTTCATCTATAACAGTACCTTACAGGTAACAGATTTGCAGAGTTTGATCGCTCAAGTTAAACAATCTATTATGCCTATATCTGTATTAGGAATCTGGCAGACAGCGATGCTCATGCGCTTTGTGCGTTCAGAAATTTTAGAAAATATCCATCAAGACTATGTGCGTACTGCTTATGCTAAAGGATTACCCAGATTTTTGGTGATCAATCGTCATGTTTTGCGGAATGCATTAATTCCTGTAGTTACATTGGTGGCCTTGGATATTCCCAGCGTGTTTACAGGCGCTCTAGTAACAGAAAAAGTTTTTCGTGTTCCAGGTATTGGTGCTTTATTAATTGATTCTATCTATAAGAATGATACACCAGTAGTCATGGCAATTACATTTATATATGCAATTTTGATTGTTATTTTTAATCTCGTTGCCGATATTCTTTATGGTTTACTAGATCCTCGCGTCAAGTATACGAAGTAGCTAAATAATTCGTAATTCGTAATTCGTAATTCGTAATTAAGTTTTGTGTTAGCGCCGGCGGCAAGCGAGTCTGCGAGCGTCCGGGGATTTAGACCCCGACCCAAAACTTTCTGCCTGTAGGGGCAGGGGAATTAAACCCATAAACTTTGTTAAAAATGAAGAAAAAAGATGTAGGGCTTTTTACCCTTGAACAAGTCAATATTTTGAAAATGCCTAAAGGTTATAAAAAGTCTATTCAAAAGTGGTTTTAACTTTCTGCTCGGTAGTATACAAATTAAATTTATAACATCTTTTATGTTGAAGCGATCGCTTAATCCAACTTCTGAAGCATCCAAGGGTTCAGTTTCTCCACCATCCACCAATTTTGTTTCTCAGCCAGAAACACTTACTCAAGAAGCATGGCGCAAGTTTCGGCGTAATCGTCAAGCTATGTTTGGGATGGTAATCTTGCTCATCATAGTGTTAAGTGTCATTTTTGGGCCTTTTATTTATCAAATTCCCTTCAACAAGATTGACTTTGCCAAATCTACTCTTGGCCCCAGTTGGGCGCATCCATTTGGTACTAATGATTTAGGTCAAGATATATTAGCTAGAGTTTTGCATGGTGGGAGAATATCGATCGCAGTAGGAATTTTCTCGATGTTAGTAGCCATAACTCTCGGTACACTCATCGGCGCACTTGCTGGATTTTATGGCGGCTGGCTGGATATTGTTTTAATGCGTTTCACAGATTTGTGTCTAGCTTTACCACGACTGCCATTATTATTACTGGTGATATTTTTGTTTCGGGATGCACTCAAGGCGATCGCTGGGCCAGAGATAGGTATATTTGTGTTGATAGTATTGGTAATTGGTGGACTCAACTGGATGTCTGTAGCTAGATTAGTGCGAGCAGGCTTTTTAACAGTGCGGGAGTTAGAATTTGTCACCGCAGCACGCGCCCTTGGTGCTTCTCCTGCACGGTTGATTTGGGTTCATATTTTGCCCAACGTCATTAGTCCGGTACTAGTTGCGGCTACTCTTTCAGTAAGTACTGCGATTCTTACCGAATCAACCCTGAGCTTTTTTGGTTTAGGTTTTCCACCTGATGTGCCAACTTGGGGGCGAATGCTCAACGAAGGACAAAACTTTCTAGAATATGCTCCCCACATAGTTATTTTCCCTGGCACAGCAATATTTCTCACGGTGTTAAGCATTAACTATATAGGTGATGCTTTACGAGATGCGCTAGATCCGAGATTATTGTAAATTCATGGAAACACAACATTATGATCACTAGCCTTCAATTACAATTTTTTTCTCATCCGAACAGATGGCATTTTTCGACCGGAACGCAAGATATGTTCTTCAAAACCTTCATTTATATAACCATTAACTTGATAAAACGGTTCAGCGTTGAGCGAAGCGTTCAAATGTAATTC
Source organism: uncultured Nostoc sp. (assembly GCA_964252435.1). Classification (GTDB taxonomy): domain Bacteria; phylum Cyanobacteriota; class Cyanobacteriia; order Cyanobacteriales; family Nostocaceae; genus Nostoc. The sequence continues at coordinate 22,875 of CAXUOL010000008.1, read as the reverse complement.
CGCCAATCCTTGCTCACGTGCTAAATGTTCTAACTCTTGAAGTATTGCAGTTCCCACTCCAGAACGGCCAAAACTCGGAGACACATACACTGCACGTAACTCACTATTGCTAACAACAATTGCACCAAATCCCACAATTTGGCCATTAATTTCTGCCACGATTCGGGTTTCTTCCCCAATAACAGTATTATCTGCAAAAGCCTTAATTTTAGAGGGCGTAATTGGAGATGCCCAATCTTGAATAATTTCCTTTGGATAACACGATGAAGCAGTTCCATGAATTGCTGCTCGATGTACTTTTAAGACGCTCTCTGCATCTGATGGCAGACAACATCGTACTTTTATATTTGACTTGACAATCTCCGACATGATATTCTCCTCATAAAATATTTCTCTGTTTTATCAAAAGTACTTTCGCTAATATTGTCTTTGATAGCTAGTCTAAATCTTGCCAAGTAGTGATGAATCAATTGCATTACGACTATTGGCAACGTCGAGTCAACTCTCGATATTTAGCTCGGGGAAAAAGAGCAAGGAAACTTGCTCCCAAATCTTCAATTCTTACTTACTTGAGTTGCCAATCTTTAATATTCCAGGTGCGATCGTCCCAAGGAGTTACATCTATACCAGTGATTCTATTACTAACTCCATTAACATTGGCGCGAGAAATTAGAGGAATCACAGCTTGTTCTTCAATTAACAAATCGTTCATCTGAATAATTAATTGTCGGCGTTTTTGTGGATCTAATTCTGTATTAGATTGTTGCCAAAGCTTGTCATATTCAGGGTTACAGTAACGAGAACTATTTGGTTTAGACCAATTATTTTTCTTCTGAGGAATCTCATTACAAGTCCAAGCCTTCAGATAAGTACCTGGATCTGGGTTACTATTACCACTACTAAACATTTGTAAATCAGCGTGAAAGTGAGCAAGAGTATCTGGGTTAGCAGGGTCACTAGAAAAGAAAATACTTGAATCGATACTCTTGAGTTCTACCCCCACGCCAATAGAAGTTAGTGATTGTTTAATGATTTCCTGAGTTTTCTGGCGGACTGGATTGACTGAAGTTTGAAACAAAACCTTGAGTTCTACACCATTTTTATCCCGAATGCCGTTGCCGTTGGTATCTTTCCATCCAACTTCATCTAGCAAAGCAGCAGCTTTTTTCAAGTCAAATTCATATTTCGTATTGGTTGAATTATAAATATCTGGCGCTACCACGATATTTGTAACAGCACGACCAGTTTGACCATATAACTGTTGATTAATAGTGTCACGGTCAATAGCATAATTAAAAGCTTGACGCACTTTCAGGTCTTTAAAAAAAGGATGGGGAAACTCCATACTGGAGCGTTCACCGTCTTTGGTTTGTTTGTTAGGGTCAGTTTGATTAATAGTAATCCGTTCCAAATAAGAACCGAAGCTGATATCTAATCTACCTTTTCCTGCTGCTTCCAGCTGCTTCAGGATTGGAGCTTCTACTTGAAGGTTCCAGGCAAAATCTACATCTCCTGTCTGCAACACTGCTCTAGCAGCTGAAGTTGCATCCCCACCACCTTTCAGTTCTACTCGTTTAAAGAAAGGTTTATTTGCTTCGCGGAAAAAGGAATTAGCTTCATAAATAACAATGTCACCAGGCTTAAATTCCACCACTTTATAGGGGCCAGTTGCTACAGGAAGTAAATTAGCTGGTGCTTCTCTGGCGTTGCTACCGTTGTATTTCTCAAATATATGACGGGGGATGATTGACCCATTGGAACTAATAAACGGCAATGACCAAGCTGGGTTAGGCTCCTGGAAATTGATTTTAACGGTATAGTCGTTCAAGGCTTCAACGCTTTTGACAGCTTGATAATTAGCAGTAGTGGTTGCACCTACAGCTGGATTACTAACAAATTGGTAGGTAAACACCACATCCGCAGCCGTAAATGGTTTACCATCAGACCATTTGACTCCTTGTTTGAGTTTCCAAGTCACCGATTTACCATCTTTTGCTACTCCACCGTTATCTAAGGAGGGAATTTCTGCTGCGAGAAAGGGGATTAGTTTCCCATCTTTATCAAAGCTGGCCAAGGGTTCGTAAGTAATTCGACTGGCTTCAAAGTCTTTGTTACCTTGAGCTAGATGGGGATTAAGAATAGTTGGTGCTTGCCAATAGAGAAGCTTTAAAGTATCGCTCGCTGCTGTTGGATTAGACGCGCTGGGAGTAGAGGTGGTTGAAGACTGAGAATTTGGGGAAGAACAAGCAGTTAACAACAAAATGCCCAGCAACGACTGAGCAAAAATCTGACCCCTACTGAATTTATTGAATATGCACATTTAGGATTGTTTCTAGGGATTTAAGCTAAAGGGTCAAATTTACTGCTAACAAGCAACCAAATACTGTAGCGTGTTTCTGACGATTTTCCCGATTTAAACTACGATAAATTGGTCGCTAAACCGTACTTGCTTAAGATAAAAATCCCATAGATGTGGAAAAAAGGCAATAGCTGTCAGGAAAAGGACATATTAGCTATTCAGCATTAGTTATCCTCTTTTTCACCCAGTCTTGCATCTTCTGGCACAGCCTCTTTATTTTCGTTTAGCTAGTTTGCGATCGCTAAATCAAGCCTTATTTCTGATACTATCCGGTATAATTGCCGCATACTGCTCAGAAGTCAGAGTTGCTTCCCGGACATCGACTTGTTTTGGCACGATTTTTAATTGGTACAAAAGATCGGCAACCTGCTGTTGATCTCGCAGCACTTGCTTATTAATAGGTTGCATATCGTACTTTCGTCGAGACAACATTGTTTCCATCGTTGGCACATCAACCTTTAACTTCGGAGCAAGGATTTCAGCCGCAGATCGCCTGTTTTGATTTGCCCACTCTCCAACTTGATAATACTCTTCTAGAATTGCTTTGAAAAGTTCAAGGTTATTACTAGCAAATTCTCTGGCAGCTAAGTAGAAAGAGCCTGGTGTTTTAATTCCCTGAGCATCCCGCAACACTCTGATCGTTCCCTCTTGTTGAAGCTTGATCAGTGTCGGGTCGATCGCTACATAGGCATCAACAGTTTTGTTTAAAAATGCTGATTGTCCATCAGCAACAGTCAAATTCACACCTTGAACATCGTTAAACTTCAGCCCAACTTCTTCCAGCGCTTTCGCCAAAAAATAGGTCAGAGCAGTTCCTCTGGCATAGGCAACCTTTTTGCCTTTAAGATCCGCCACCGTTTTAATGGGAGAATCCTTCGGCACAATAATCCCATAACTTTCCCCCGTACCTGCCGGGATATTTATCAGGTAAACCAAATTGTTACCAGCAGCCTGAGCAAAGATAGGCGGCGTTTCCCCGACTTGTCCCCCATCAAGGCTACCCACACTTAAGGCTTCCAGCAGGGGTGGCCCGGAGATAAATTTCGACCAGCTAACATCTACTCCCAAAGGAGCTAAACGCTTTTCGATTACACCTTTTTCTCTTGTTAGATCGCCAAATGATGTGAAGCCAAGCCGAATAAGTTTAGGCTTGCTATTATTGCTACCGCTATTACTGCCAATAGTGTTGTTATTGTTACTTATCGTATTCTTGTTTCCACTACCAGCATTTGCTCCACAGCCTACCAATGTAGCGAAAGAGGCGAACCCATATAAGGTATAAAGCAAATCTCGCCTGGAAATTAATCGTTTCCTGACATAAGGTTTAATCATGGTTGTTAATCCCGTAGTGTTGACCGTTGACTGTTACCTGTTAACAATCAACGACCTCATTTCGTTCTATATTCTTAGATTGTTAAACCTTTAGAAAGGACGACTACCCCGAAGGCTAACCCGTTTGAGAATACGAGGCACCAAGAGCCGCTTCGGTGGGTGTAATCTCAATCCGGCTTGCCGTGAGTGTCATAATTGGATCTCCTTAGATTTAGGGGTATACATCAGTCATGCAAAATCACCCTCGTTGCTTTACAAGGGGTTCATGTCTGCGTTCATAAGTACTGAGTACTTTTTAATTTACTCAGCACTCATAACTCAGTTTTACGAAAAGACTGGTTGTGCTTCCTTAGACTCAGCTTTCTGCTTGAAGACGCTTGGTACTTTAGCGCTGAAAGCTTCACCTTGAACCACTTCTGAACGGGAACCATCAACCCCTACTGGGACATCGCCTGTGATGGTGGTGCGATAAAGGAGACGTTCGACATCCAAATGATCCAAATCTTGAGGAGCCAAATGTACGGTGGCGCGGTTGTCCCAGAAGGCGATATCACCGTTGTTCCAACGGAAACGGGTGGTATAGGCAGATTTGGTGACTTGGTTAAAGAACAACTCTAGCAACAGTCTGCTCTCTTCTGGTGATACATCAACAATGCGGGAGACGAAGCCAGGGTTGACGAACAAGGCACGCTCACCAGTCTCAGGATGAATTCTGACGACTGGGTGAATAGAAACCAGGGGATTGACAGCAATGCGATCGTCGAATTTGTTATTACGCGGTTGATAACCGCCTCCATTGAAGCGATGTTCCGCTTTTAATGTATCAGCTAGCGATCGCAGGGGTGCTGAGAGTCCCTCATAAGCTGCCACAAGATTACTCCACTGGGTATCACCACCGAAACTAGGGACATTAACTGCGCGTAAAATTGACGCTGCTGGTGGGTTGATCGCCGCCGTTACATCTGTGTGCCAAGGGCCGCCAGTGCGAAAACCATACTGCTGCTCATAAAGCTTACGGTCTACGGGTTTGATCTGGGGAAATCCCGGAACTGGTTCAGGCTCTCCCAAGGGATGGGCGAAAGTCACTTCGCCAAAACGAGATGTGAACTCGACCTGGGCAGCATGATCGATATTCTGATCGCGGAAGAACAAGACTCTCCACTTCAATAGCGCTTTGCGAATTTCTTGGACTTGATCCTCAGAAAGAGAGCGGGAAAGGTCTACGCCGCCGATTTCCGCACCGATGAAACCAGCTACCTGTTTAACTTCTATATGTTTGTAGCCCATTAGGATTCTCCAGAGTTTTATCTGTCGGGAGGTGTTCACACTCGCCTATTTCCTTGGGAATTTTGCCGATACTCTGATAGCAACATTCCAATGCTGGGAGTATACCTGAAATTATCATACACTAATTCGATAGATTTATCGTAGTATACAGTTGCTAAATAGTAATTTCCTACGTTTTTGCAGACCAATCCTCTTCTATAGCGATCCGATGTCAATGTGCAAAAGCCTTAGCTCAGACAGATCAGCGATGCCTGGGTAGTAAACTACGCGATTATTTGATAATTCTTAGTTAATCTAATTATTAGTAAACCATGATAAAATTTTCCTCATGAAAATTTGGCATAGACAACTAGGGGAAAGCATCAGTAATATCACGTACCACCATTTACCCGCCTTGCGCTGGCGTAACTTTCGCCTGTTTTTCGGGGGACAGTTACTATCAATGTCTGGAACATTTATGACCCAGCAGTTAACTATTCCTTGGCTGGTATACGATTTGACTCAATCGCCTTGGTTGTTGGGAGTTGCAGGATTTGTACAATTTTTACCTACGTTATTACTGATTCCCTTTTCGGGCATATTGTCCGATCGCTGGAGTCGTCGTGACTTGTTAATGGTGGTACAGATATTGGGAATTAGCGTTTCCCTGGCTTTAACAATTCTCACCTTTACCAATTGGATTACCTTTCCTATCCTCTTGGTACTGAGTGCTTTCAATGGTTTGCTCAAGGGATTAGATATGCCCGTGCGCCATACAATCGTCACCGAAACCGTAGACGATCGCGCTGATTGGAGTAATGCGATCGCCTTGAATTCAGTAATGTTAAGTTCCTCTCTCGTCGTGGGGCCTGCTATGGGCGGGATTTTGATTGCTACACTAGGGGTAAAATATTGTTTTCTTTACGATACCCTCAGCTATATTCCTGCCATATTTACCTTGCTAGCGATGCGGCTGCCAGCCAGACAGATGCAACCCCTTACGGGCATTAGCGATACTTTGGAGAAATTGCGGGAGGGCTTTGAATATGTCTGGAAATTCCAGCCAATTAGAGTAATTTTATTAATGCTAGCGTTACATGGTTTCGTCGGGATGTCTCATGTCGCGCTGATGCCTGTTTTTGCAGCAAAGATTCTCAATGGGAACGCAACAACGATGGCTCACCTCAGCACTTCAGCACCGATTGGCTCGTTGTTTGCTTGTTTGTATCTAAGTGTCAGACGAGGAATTGTGGGCTTAGAGCGTTTGATTGTAGTCGCTCAAGTTTTGATTGGGATGAGTTTGATATTCTTTTCACTCTCACGTCAAGTTTGGCTATCTATAATTATTCTGGTATTTGTAGGCTGCTTTTCTATCCTCAACATTACCAGTAGTAATATGATTATTCAAACCCTAGTTACCGAGGATAAGCGCGGACGGGTAATGAGTTTTTACGCCCTAGCAATGGTGGGTACAATGCCCTTTGGGAATTTGTTAGCTGGGACTTTGGCAGATAATTTTGGTGCGACTAATGCCTTGATTGTCTGTGGTAGTCTGATTATTTTAGGTGCGCTCTGGTTCTCTGCACAATTGCCAGCAGTAAGTCGTTGGATTGCTCGGTGAACAAATCGCTTCTCTTTGTACAACAAAGCAGATATTTGGAAAACAAGCATTTTCTACTACACCTTAAAAGTGTAGTGGAAGACGATCAATTACATCAACTTGGCAGAAGAAAGTTGCACTTATAGCTCAATACAGTTCAGTTAAGTATTTCTTCCTCCTCCTCCTTTGCGTTCTTCTCTGACGAGACGCTGCGCGAATGCGTCCTTTGCGGTTCGTTAAAAAATTGAATTTGACAAAGAGTTAAGCCTTAACTAAACCGTATTGACTTATAGCTGATAGCTGATTTTTTCATCCCAAGGAGCAGGTTTGCTAACTTGCTCCCATATAGGACTATACAAGGCTTCATGTAGTTCGCGTGCTAGTACCACCAAACCTGCATAACCAGCGTAAGCATGGTGACGTTCATGGTTAATGTCTAAAAAAGGAATTCCCGTTTTGAGTGCTGTATATTTATTACCAGCCCCAGTAATCAATATATCAGCTTTTGTTTGGTGTAATACCTTTAATAAAGCCTGGGGAGTTGTGTCAGACAAAAGCATTGCATCTGAACCAAGATATTGTTTAATTTTAGCTTTCTCCTCTTCTGTTGTTTTGCCATCTGTAGCTGCAATAACTTCCATTCCCAAATCTTGGGCTGCTAAAATCAGCGACCAACTTTTCACACCACCAGTAGAAAGAATAATCCGTTTACCTTTTAAATCAGCAAGGTAAGGAGCTAGAGCAATATCTAGAGCAGCATTTTCTTGGACAATTAACTTTTCTGTACGTTCTTTCAGTTCAGAGGCAATAACACTATCTCCCAAGGATATACTTAATTTTGTTGCAACATTCCGCAAGCAATCGTTTAAGTTTGTCGCACCATAGAACGATTCTTCAATATAAGGAATTCCATAGCGTTCCGCCATAGTTTGCGCCATTTGTATAGCTACATTTGAGCAAAGTACTACATTTAATTTGGCACGGTGAGCATAGCAAACTTCTTGATAACGAGCATCACCTGTAATTTTAGAAAGAACGCGAATCCCCATTTTTTGGAATAATGGTAAGATATTCCACGTTTCACCGGCAACATTATAGTCACCAACAATATTAATATCGAATGGTGTAGTAAATTCCGGTTCGGCTGTACCAATAACAGCATTCAATAAAGTTTCATTACCGATGCGATTCCCTAAATTTTTACTACCAAGAAATCCAGGCGCATTTACATAGATAACTGGGATATTAACTTGTTGTGTAGCAAGTTGGCAAACACTATCAATATCATCACCAATCAAAGCAGACAGACAAGTAGCATAAACAAAAATAGCGGCAGGATGATAGCATTGAGCAACATCCACAATCGCTTTGTACAGTTTCTTTTCTCCACCAAAAACGATATTACCCTCACTAAAATCAGTAGTAAAAGCAGTTTGGTATAATTGTGAGCCTGAAGAGAGGCTACCATGAGTTGCCCAAGGATTGTGAGTACAAGAAACAGCACCATGTACTAAATGAACAGCATCAGTAATAGCTCCGACAGAAACCATCGCTCCATCAAAAGGGCAATTTCCTTGGGTTGAACCTGGTTGTGGTGGTTTTGTGCAAGTGAGTTTTTTCTGACCAGTAAATTTTTTCTGGTTAGATTTGCAAGGTGTTTCACTAAGTAGTTCGTTAATTGTTACTTGAGTGTTTTTCATGCTTTTCCTCGTGCTAAAAATAAATACAATACAGCCGGAAATGAGGAGTTAAGAGGATTATTTTCTCTCTATCTCCTATTTTTATTACTTACCAATTTTGCTGCCTAGTCTCCACTCGTCTTTATAGATGTTGGTAGACAAAGTTTATTGAGACTGATTTCTGAGAAATTACAAAAAACAGCAATTGATGCACTAGCATTTCAGATAAAACAAGCAACTCCTCTGATGCATCCTGTATTTTTAGAAAGGCTTGTTATGGCAGCCCTCGCATGAGTTACATCTTCGCCTGTAGCCCCTCACCGCAACGAGATGTAACTCACTCAAACGATAAACACTATAATTCTTTGGCTAGTGTTAGCTTATCTAAATATTAGTATAGCTAATAATATATGAAATCAAGTATTGTTTTGAGATTTTTAGAATATAAATTATTAGATAATTAAACAGGATAATTTACACACATGTTTTCTATGTACCTTATATTCTAATTTTATTATCTAAGGAATAAAATTATTTTTTGCTAATAGTATTTCAGGTATTTAATTTAACTAAAATAACAATTTATCCAGGTAATTATAGCCCAATACGGTTTATTTAAGGCTTAACTCTTTGTCAAAGTCAATTTTTTTAACGAACCGCAAAGGACGCATTCGCACAGCGTCTCGTCAGAGAAGGACTCAAAGAAAGAGAAGGAAGAAATGCTTAAATGAACTGTATTGAATTATAGCCTTAATTTTTTTTAAATATTCTAAACCTATCGATAAATATAACTATTTTAATAAAAAAATCTTGAAATTTGAAAAGTATACACTATTTGAACTATGAGCTTTCGCCACAGCCCTGGTTGGATTGACGGTGGCGATCGCTTTGCAGATCCGAGAGATTTTACCAACAGCCCCCTCTGCCAAACATTTCCTGATTTCCTGTTCCATATTTCTCATTTATATGCAATTCTTAATATTATAGCTGTTAACTCCGGCAAGTCGATTGATATATAGTATTTTATATCCTAGCTTTTGCAAAGTAATGCTCATAGCTCTGCAATACTCTATGCAAATCAATGTCAAAAGGCTATAGAAATATCACAACCATTAAGCATCCCAACAAAAAGTAGAGCAAACCGTATGACGAAATATGTAAATCTTGGCAAAACTGGACTAAAAGTATCCCGTATTACACTAGGCACAATGACTTATGGTTCGCGTAAATTGCGCGAATGGGTATTAGAAGAAGAAGAAAGTCGTCCATTTATCAAACTGGCTTTGGAATTGGGGATTAATTTCTTTGATACCGCCGATGTCTATTCCTTGGGTGCTAGTGAAGAAATTGTCGGACGAGCGCTGAAAGACTTTGCTAAACGAGATCAAGTTGTGATTGCTACCAAAGTACATGGTAAAGTCGGCGATGGCCCAAATGATCGAGGACTATCTCGCAAACATATTTTTGACAGCATTGATGCTTCTTTGCGGCGGCTACAAACTGATTATGTAGACTTGTACCAAATTCACCGTTGGGACTATGAAACACCAATTGAAGAAACCCTAGAAGCACTGCATGATATTGTGAAAGCAGGTAAAGTCCGTTACTTAGGAATTTCTAGTGTTTACGCATGGCAGTTTGCTAAAGCCCTTTATACAGCAGACATTCACGGCTGGACTCGTTTTGTATCAATTCAAAATCACTATAACCTAGTTTATCGGGAAGAAGAACGAGAAGTGATACCCTTAGCCCTAGATCAAGGGATTGGTATTATTCCTTGGAGTCCCTTGGCGCGGGGCTTTTTAGCAGGGAATCGCAGCAAGTCAGACCATGGCCAAACACTGCGGGCAAAAACTGACGAATTTGCTCACAATCTCTACTATCAAGATTCAGATTTTAAAGTAGTCGATCGCGTAGTTGAATTAGCCGGAAAACGGGGTGTGAAACCCACACAAATTGCCCTAGCTTGGCTATTGCATCAACCAGGTGTGACATCTCCGATAATTGGCGCTAGTAAGATAGAACATCTTAAAGAGGCTGTGGAGGCAGTGGATTTAGAGCTTTCTGATCAAGAGCGCAAATTCTTAGAAGAACCTTACACACCCCATCCTATACTAGGGCATCAACATCCCTCTGGAAATCGTCCATAGAGTAATCTTGCACCAGGCGACTGGAAGTCACGGCTACACAGGCAAAACCCGCCTACGCGGGTTAAAAACCTTGATTTTACCTCTTTTTACCTAAAGTTCGCCTGCCATTTTCCCTGCTAATTGTCCAGTGGGAACATCTTCTAAGCTTTTCAGCTTACAAAATAGCGCCTCCAAAGTTGAGCTATCTATTATCCAAATTTTTGAAAATTTGGTGAAAGTAAACTGAATACTTTCAGGGATTGGTCGTTTATTTCTGCTGTGCCAAGCCGTTATCAAACTGGGTAATAAATTTTTAAAGACTTGCTCAAATAATACGTACGGAAAACTCAAAAATCTTTGTGATATAGCTTGTTGCGTAACGGTTGTGGGTTGACACCATAAAAAACCTTCTCGCGCTAACATTTTTGTCAACTCCGTGACTCCAGCTACATCTCGCCATAGTATAGATCAGGACAACGGTCTACTAATACATCGATGCCAACAGTGTACAGTGACAAATTATCTCCGTCGAAGTGTGGATGTCTTTTATGACTATGCTTGAATACGCGCCTCCTCCGATTTGGCTAAATGCTCACATTCAAGACCCGCGTATCAACGTTGGAGATTACACCTACTTCGATCAGCACATCAGTTTAGCAATATTTACCCCTGACGACCGGATTGAGATCGGAAAGTTTTGTTCTCTGGCTAAGGATATCATCATTTTTGCTGGAGGAAACCACATTATGACAAGAGTAACGACATTTCCTTTCAAGTGGTTATCCGCAGAAGCTGTGCCAGAAGAACGTTACACCGATGCGGCTCATAAGGGGGCAACGATTATTGGTCATGATGTTTGGATTGGGTATGGGGCAACGATTTTATCAGGGGTGAAAATTGGCAACGGTGCAGTTGTGGGCGCACAGGCTGTTATTGCTTCCGATGTTCCTGCCTATGCAATTGTGGTGGGTAATCCAGCTAAGATAATTCGGTATCGGTTTAAACCTGAAACGGTAGAACGGTTGCTAAAACTATCTTGGTGGGATTGGGAGTCAGCGAAGATTGCGGCTAATTTAGATTTGCTATATACCAACCCGGATGAGTGGCTACCAGAGATCCAGTGGAAAGAGCCACAAGGAGATGTATTGAAATTTATCGGGATGCCACCAGCAGAACTTGATCGCCCCAAGAAGGATTAACCTTCTTAAATTGGAGAAGTGGAGAACGAAGGTTCATACCGAGTTCGGAACAACTTCTTAGAATCCCCAAGATTCCGAATAAATGAGCGTTCGCGTAGCGTGTCGTAAGACAAGCGAAATTTATTCAGCCAGGGGAGTGTCAATCAATCTTGCATTATCCTGCCTTACCCTGTTCAAAATTCTAAGTTGTTGAGTTGGATCTTTGTCAGTGCCTCCCATTTTGCCATGATGCCAACCCATGTTACGGGTGTAACTACCCAGTAAGTTTTGGGTAATTAACTGTTCTGTATCAACCTCATCATCCAGTTCGGCATAAGGCGACACATAAAGCGCATCAACAGGGCAATACAACTCGCACAAAAAACAAGTCTGACAATCTGATTTACGAGCAATTACAGCTATTCCATCGTCTCCAGAATCAAAGACATCGCGCGGACAAACTTTTACGCAGATATCACAGCCGATACAGCGATCGCTATCAACAATTTCAATCATTACGCTACCTCTTGCAACTGATTTTCTGCGGCGACAACCACAACATCATCGATACCACTGGTAAATATTCTTCTTGTTTGTTGCACATCAGTTTTTGTAAAATCTGTGCGTCGGTGCATTCCTCTACTTTCTTTACGTGCATCCGCACTCGCCCAGATCCAGCGAGCTGTGGCCGCCATCGCCGCAGTTTCCCGTGCGCGTAGAGCATTGCGACCCTCACCTACTAGATAATCGCGAATATCTGCCCATACTGCATCCAAACGTTGACGTGACAGCGCTATCCTCGCTCCATAACGAAAGAAATTAACATCAAGTGGCAAGGTTTCAGCCTGAACAGCACTAATCGCTTCCGATATTAGCTCATCCTCTAGCGGCTGTTTACGGGGACGCAAACCTGCTTGACCTAAACCACGAACCAAGCGTGTCCCTGCTTTATCGCCTAAAGAGGCAGCAAAAAGTGCTGCTGCTCGACCACTCCAAGTCCCACTAGCGATCGCCCAGGATGCATTAGGGCTTCCCCCTCCTGAAACTGCCCCTGTAAGATTTTCCCGAGAGGCTGCATCACCGGCGGCATAAAGTCCAGGTACTTTTGTAGCGCAATCATTGTTGATGATTTCCAGTCCACCTACGCCGCGAACAGTTCCTTCGGAGCGTAGTGTCACTGGGAAAGGTTGCTGGAATGGATCTAAACCAATCCTCTCAAATGGTAGAAAGCAGTTAGGTTGACCCTGGCGCAACCATTCATGTTCGATAGGGTTGCCGCGATTCATCAAGGCATACACTTTTTCACCCGCAATCAACTGGCGTGCAATACGTACAGCTCGGTCTTCCCCAGTTTCCGGTAAGGGAGAGCCATCCTCCAGATAAAAACTGGCGAAGGTAAAGGTCAATCCCTTAGTCACAGAAGTATGAGCGGGTGACAAGCCATATTGCGAGGAAAATTCCATTCCAGATAACCTGACTCCTGCCTCTGCTGCCATGAGATAACCATCACCTGTATTACCATCGCAACCTAGTGCATGAGACAGAAAAGCGCATCCGCCAGTCGCCAGCACAACGGCACCTGCCCTGACTTCCCAGCAGTTCCCAGTGCGCGGATAAATACCTGCCGCACCTGCGATCGCACCATCAGCCCAAAGTAGTTCGAGTGCGGGATGATGGTCAAGAATACGTACACCAGCTGCTCCCGCTCTTTGGCGCATGAAGCGCATATAATCTGGCCCGCGCAAGTTAGCACGGTAGGGATTGCCCTGCTCATCAAAAGGAAAAGGATAGCCGTTATCCCCTAAATCATCTAAACCTATTTGTGCCTGCTCAATCACACGCTGCAACCAACGGCGATCGGCAAGTCCTGATGAGCGAGACAGCCGACGCTCAATTTCTGCATCACGTTCAGTGCCTTTGGGAAGATACCATGCACCAGTATTGGATGGAGCTGTTGCCCCTGATGTACCGCAATACCCCTTATCCGCTAGGACGACACGGGCACCTTGCTTTGCTGCCGAAAGTGCTGCCCAAGTGCCAGCCGGCCCGCCACCCAGAACTAAGACATCAGTGGTAATTACACTCTGTGCTGCCGAGACTTGAAAAGTTTTTGTATTCATATCATCGCTGTATAAATTTGTTTAGTAGTCTGCTTCCTTATTGACTACATTCCGTAAAGGCTTATTGCCTCGGTAACGCTCTAAGTTATCAAGGAACAAGTTTGTAATGCGTCCTTTTAATGCTGGGGAAATTGCGGAAGTATGGGGTGTAATAAACAGGTTAGGCAACGACCAGAGAGGACTTTCTGGCGGTAGTGGTTCAATAGAAACTGTGTCTAATCCTGCACCTGCAATCCAGCCTTCAGTGAGAGCTTTGGTTAATGCTGATTCATCTACAACTGCACCGCGACCGACATTAATTAAATAAGCATGACTGGGTAGCGATCGCAGTACTGTTTCATCAATTAAGGCTTTGGTTTCTGGTGTTAGAGGTGTCGCCACAATTATATAGTCAACTTCTGGCAACAATGCGTGCCATTCATTTGTGCCGACAACTTTATCAAAATTTGTTAGAGGTTCAGGACGACGACGACCACCCCAAACTCTCGCCCCAAATGGTTTAATACGAGCTGCGTTGGCGTAGCCCGCCGAAGGCATCGCTTGGCCTATGTTTCCAGTCCCAAGAATTAACACAGTTGAATTTGCTAACTCTGGTAGTACTAACCAGCTTTTTTCCCATTTGCGTTGATCGTGATCTGCTTGCAGTTCCCGTAACTGCTTGGCGTGATAGAGGATCAAACTTAAGACAAATTCCGAAATCGGAATCGCATGAACCCCCGCGCCATTAGTCAGAATGATATCGTGTTCGAGAAAAATCGGTGTCAAAATGTGATTTACACCAGCACTAGGAGTCTGTTGCCAACGTATTCCAGGAGCCGCCGCCAGCACCTTATGTAGAGTGGTCGGTTTCAATTTAAACCCATTGAGATAAACTTCAGCATCACTAGGATCGCTATCAAAATTACCATCATTATCTACCCGCACAAATTTTGTATCCGATGGTAGGTGTGGCTCAATCTCGGCAGTAAGTTCTATCGGTAAAATTAGTTTGACCACGGGTTAATCCTTCACGCTAAATAGTCAATGGGCATGGAGAAATGCAAGCAATATATCAAAGGAAGCGATCGCCACTGAAAGTATAATACTTTAAATTGATAGATTTACCGTATTATATAATTAATCAACACCGTCGGTAGTAAAGGTTACGACGGCTTTGCGATCGCGCTCGTGACTAGCGACTCTTGAGTTGTAAAAGCGATCGCCCGTTACATCGGCTGTCTTTCCCATACTTAAAGACTTGTATTCACTAATAACCCATTCCAGATGAGCAGCTCGAAGCAATTGAAACTGGGTGCATTCATGCGCCCGATCAGCATACATACTGGCGCTTGGCGCTATCCTGGGGCTTTGCCTGATGCTAATTTCAACTTCCCGGCGCTGAAACAATTTATTCAAAAACTAGAACAAGGCAAGTTTGACGCATTCTTCATGGCCGATCATTTAGCGGTGCTGAATATGCCAGTCAACGCGCTCAAACGCAGCCATACTGTCACTTCTTTCGAGCCTTTTACCCTGCTTTCTGCCCTTGCCAGCGTCACCGAACACATTGGGCTGGTAGCCACCGCTTCTACGACATACGACCAGCCTTACCACATTGCTCGCCGCTTTGCGTCTCTCGATCATATCAGTGGCGGTCGCGCTGGCTGGAACATCGTCACCACATCAAATCCAGACGCAGCAATGAACTTCGGATTAGAAGAGGAAGTAGAGCATGACGAACGTTACGTGCGGGCTAAGGAATTCTATGATGTCGTCACAGGTCTTTGGGATTCCTTCGCTGACGATGCTTTCATTCGAGATGTAGAATCAGGAATTTATTTCGATCCCGGAAAAATTCACGTTCTTGATCATAAAGGAAAACATCTCTCGGTGCGGGGCCCATTGAACATTGCTAGACCTGTCCAGGGTTGGCCAGTGATTGTTCAGGCGGGAGCCTCCGAAGCAGGTCGTCAACTGGCCGCCGAAACCGCCGAGGTCGTATTTGCATCAGCTGGCAGCCTAGAGGCAGGCAAGGCATTCTTTGCCGACATTAAGGGTCGCACGCAGGCGATCGGACGTGATCCAGATAGCATCAAAATTCTTCCAGGTGTCTTAGTCATCGTGGGTGAAACCGTCGCACAGGCGCGTGCCAAGCGTGAACATTTGGACAGTCTAGTACATTATGACAGTGGGATTGCCAGCCTGAATAGCGCCCTTGGCTACGACGTTTCGGGCTTTGATCCAGACGGTTGCTTACCGGAAATTCCCCAGACTAACGCCGGAAAAACCTCACGAGAACGAGTTCTCGCGCTGGCGCAACGCGAGAACCTGACCATTCGACAGCTAGCTCAACGCATCGGTAGTTACGGCGGGCTGGCCTTCGTCGGCACGCCCCAAACTATCGCCGATGATATGGAACAATGGTTGACAGAGGAAGGATCTGACGGCTTCAACGTCATGTTCCCTTTTGTTCCTGAAGGGCTGAACGATTTCGTTGACAAGGTTGTGCCAGAACTCCAAAGCCGTGGGATCTTCCGCAAAGAGTATGAGGGCAAGACGCTGCGTGAAAATCTCGGATTGGCACGCCCCGTTAACCGCTTCTTCCAGACCAGTCTGGTGTAAACTGCGATCGCTAATATCAAACCTATGGTTTCTTTCTTTTTATCACTTGCATCAATAGCACTGTCATCCTTGGTGCTTGATTTTTAAATTAGCTTGTGTCAGATTCCATGCAATCATAATCTACTGTAAGTCTACCCATTTACAGTAGCTTGCTTAAATTAGAGAGTTTGTAAATTGAGTCTAAGCTCGACTTTATCCATTTTTGTTGCGACGTGAGCGCTTAAGCTGAAACCTTCATGGGGCGGTAGTTTTACTTTTTTAACTTCATCGATAATATGTGATGTGGAAAAAGTATTTGCCAAAAAGCCAGAGTTTTTGCCGGATAAAGAAAACCGAGTTTGATACTGCGACCTATCTCAACCTCTTGAATACCGACTCTGGTCATCTCAGTTTGGATAGCATTAAAAGGGCGCGTTTTTTCGATGCGATCGCTGAATTAATTAATACTAAATTCAATGGTCAAATTACTAAAGGTTACTTAACTACTTTATACGTAGCCCACCTATTTTCAAAGGGAACAAGGAACAGAGAATAGGGAACAGGGAAACCCACGCGCAACTAGGCGCTTTTTTGCTTTCAACTTTGAGTCTTTCCTGCAAAAAGACGTTAAAACAGATTGACAACTTGGGGAAAATTTGGGAGTATCAAACTACGGTAATATAGTAGGTTTTTAGTATTTTTTAAAACTTAAATACATCTAAAACCCTTACAGGGGAATGGTTTTTGTCGAGTGCAGTCGATGGCTTGAATATGTTACCAGATGTAATCGCCTCAAGGCTGGAAACATTCTTCAACTTTGTAGTGCTAAAGTCGCGTCACCCAGAAATAGCAATTGCTTCACCACTCAGCAACATAGATTTTCCACAGGATATTCGGAGATAGAAACTAATGATTAAGAGTCCAGAGAAACTTGCAGATACGACAATTCAGTTTTCGGCTCCTGTAAGAGCAAACTCGCCGGAACTCCAGCAGCTTTTTGATTTTATTGCTCTGGGGGCAAGTGAGCGCGATCGCGATCGCATCCTTCCTTATAATGTGGTTGAATTGATTCGGCGTTCTAGGTTGGGTGCATTGCGAATCCCTGTTGGCGAAGGTGGTGGTGATAGCACTGCACGCGAATTATTCGAGGTCGTGATTCGGCTGGGGGATGCCGATCCAAACGTGGCTCACATTGTACGGAATCATTTCTCTGTTACAGAGCGAATTTTGCGTTCTGAGCGCACCCAAAGGAATCAGCGATGGCTGAAAGCCGTCGTCGATGGCGCGATTATTGGACTCGCTACGACCGAATTAGAAGTCAAGCGATCTGGTGGTGGTCAAGTCGCGAATACAAAATTAACACCTGATGGCGATGGCTATCGTCTAAATGGGACGAAGTATTACAGCACTGGCAGCCTTTATGCAGACTTGATTTTCGTGCGTGTGCTAGTACCCGATGGCACTAAAGCGTTTATACTGATTTCTACTAACCGTGAGGGTCTTGAACTGGTGGACGACTGGGACGGCTTCGGACAAAGACTCACAGGTACGGGAACGACAACATTCACGAATGTCCGTGTAGAGGTAGATGAAGTAATTTTTGAGACAGATACAGACAAAGACAACCTACCTTACAACATCGTCCCGCAATTATTTTTAACAGCAATTAATGCTGGTATTATTCGCAGCGTTCTACGCGATGCTACAACCCTCATCCGTAACAGACCCCGGACTTTCTACCATGCTGTATCTGAGCAAGCCTCAGAAGACCCAATCTTGCAGCAGACTGTGGGACAGATTGCCGCCAATGCCTTTGCTGCCGAAGCAATTGTTTTAGCAGCAGCTGATGGACTCGATCGCCTGCCTGCTGCTCAAGCTCAGGGTGAAGAATCGGAAACGGCTGCGGCGCTGGCAACTTCTCTAAGTGCAGCCAAAGCCAAATTGATTGTCGATGATTTGGCTCTACGTTCAGCCACCTTGTTGTTTGAAGTTGGTGGGGCTTCAACAACAAAGAAAAGCTCCAACTTTGATCGCCACTGGCGCAACGCCCGTACCTTATCCTCACACAACCCAAATCATTTTAAGGCTCGTGCGATCGGAGACTACGAAATTAACGGCACGCCTCTGCCGACAAGAGGATTCTTCTAAGATTTTGTATAGGGTATGGGGAAGATGAGGAGATGGAGAAGAGAACTTCCCACACTCCCAATACGACTCACTTTGTGCATTTTTAACTCGGAATTGGGTTTGGGGAAAAGGTTAAAGGGTAAAGGTTAAAGGTTTGTTCTTTCCCTTTTCCCCAAAACCCGACAAGTATTGCCCACACTCCTTTTTCCCCCTGCTCTCTGCCCTCTGCTTCTTAATCCTACGCAGACTTAGCTGACTGAAGCCTTGGCTGGCTGCTTCCACACTGCGGCGGCGTAGAGTGAGTCCTCAAAGTCCGGTGCGATGTTCTCGCTGGTGATGCGTGCCTCGTGCTGCTCCCAGTCAGTGAAGAACAAGTCGTGACTGATGCGAGATACTATTACAGGCACGTTGCGGCGAATGCTGGGTACATCACCAATCGGTAGCCCGAAGCTGACGAAACCAGCTGGATTGAAGATGTGGATGTCTTTGAGGTAGGGCGCAGTGCCAGGTACTTTTGTCTAGATATTCGTGGGCGCTACCGAGGTAAGGGTAAGTATAGTCCTGTTGAGCATCTGGTAAAGCATACCAATCACGGATATCAGAATGGGCAATAACATTTAACGTGATTGCTGCATCGGTAACAGTGCGAACAAGCTACTGTTCCAAGAATTGTGTAAAATAATTCCTCTGACCTGATGCTATATTAATGAGGGCGTCCAGTGGTCACGATCGCGGTGTCCACTGGACGTTTAAGCTTTCAAATCACTCTTCGTGGAATCTCCCAAAAGAAAGCAAAAGTTAAAGTTGGAACAATCCACCTAGAAGGCACCTGCTTTAAGTGCGGCAAGTACTCCGACCTCAAACTTTTAGGTAGAGACTTGCTTTGTCCAGTCTGCTACAAAAAAAATCAATTACCCTGAATGGTATGTTTATTTTTGCAATCCTCTATTAGTATCAAATTATCAATGGAGCTTCAAACTGAAATTGATAAAGCTATAGCAGCCGTTGATTACCAGAAACTTCAAGCTGAGTTTCAAGCTCAAAATGAATTTTTGGTGGTTGAGAACTTTCTCTCTGACTCCATCATCGAGGAGCTCTTGGCGCTGTTACCATCTTTGCAACCTGCTATCAACCGCAACTATATTCCCAATCATAAAAAGGGCGGTAGTATCAGCCGCTATAGCTTAGATAGCCTTGCTCCAATTTTCGGAGAGTTTTATCAACTCAATGCCTTTTTTGAGTTCCTGAACGAAATTACGGCAGAAAAACTCCTTCCCTGTCCTGATACTGATCCCCATACTTACGCGCTGTACTATTACACTGAGCTTGGAGATCACATCCAGTATCATTACGATACCTCTTACTATCACGGTAAACGCTATACAGTGTTGCTTGGTTTGGTTGACAACTCATCCAGTAAGCTGGAATATCAACTCTACAAAGATATTCCTGAACGGGAGACCCAAACGCGATCGCTCTCCTTAACTCCTGGTACTCTAGTATTATTCAATGGTGACAAACTTTACCACAGAGTTACTCCTTTGGGTAACAACGAACAACGCATTGTCTTGACTCTGGAGTACGTCACCGACACTCGCATGGGTATGCTAAAACGTTTTGTCTCCAATATGAAAGATGCGATCGCCTATTTTGGTTTTCGCCAAGTGTTTCGCTCTTAGCACCACCATCTTACATCCCTCCTACCTCCTGCCTCCTGCCCCCTGCCCCCTGCATGTTAAGAATTGATTAACAAATATTGTCTTGAGCAAAAAACAGTCATTATAAAATACTGGAGAAATTTTCAGATTTACTGGTATCGTAGCTCTGTTGGTGACTTGACGATGAAGGCAATTATATTAGCTGCTGGCGTTGGACGACGCTTAGGTAAAGATGGGCAAATCCAACCCAAATGCTTACTGAAATTTAACAGTAAATCTCTATTAGAGCGGCATTTTCACTATCTCCGTCATTACCAAATTGACGAAGTAGTGATTGCTGTGGGTTATCAAGCACAAAGAATTCAGGATGAAATCAAAGCATTAGGAGCCGAAAGTTGGGTTAGTATAGTTTATAATCCTGACTACACCAAAGGTAGTGTCATTAGTCTTTGGACTGTACGTCAGCATTTAGTTGCTGGCGATGACATATTATTAATGGATGCAGATGTGTTGTGCGATCGCTGCATCATCGAACGACTGGTAAAGACAAATATCCCCAACAGTTTCTTACTAGATCGGGATTTTGAACCGGGAGATGAACCCGTGAAGCTTTGTGTTAGAGATAATTATCTAGTGGAGTTTCGTAAACAAGTAGCTCCTGGTTTAGCTTATGATTTTGCGGGTGAGTCAGTAGGATTCTTTCGTTTTGGAAGTGCTGTTGCTCACCGTCTTGCTAATCGTACAGAACAGTATGTTGCAGACGGACGCGATAATGAACCTTATGAAGAAGTAATTCGGGATCTGCTATTAGAAACTCCAGAAACATTTGGTTACGAAGATATCACCGGATTACCTTGGATCGAAATCGATTTTCCCCAGGATATTCAACGTGCCCAAAACGAGATTTTACCTCAGATAGAAGTCGCAGAAAATGTCTGAAAATATCTTTGAAAGAATTCAGGAGTCAGAATTCAGTATGAATTATTTGCTACTAGAGTGTGAATCAAGGGGTGAAAAGATTTAGTGGTCAAAAACATAGGGCGGGTTTGAATCTCCCACTAATTGATTCTGAATTCTAAATTCTGGCTTCTGAATTCTTCTTTAATTATTACTATAGGTTGAGAAAAGCAGAATAAATGCATCAAATATTTGCACCCATTGACACCACTGCAAAATTAAATAAATGTGCCCAATTGCGGGTACTATTAGAATCGCCTCAACTCGACTTCATTATGGAAGCTCACAATGGGATTAGCGCCCGAATTGTGGAAGAGGCTGGATTTAAAGGAATTTGGGCGAGTGGATTAGCTCTTTCGGCTCAATATGGCGTTCGAGATAATAATGAAGCCAGTTGGACTCAAGTTGTAGAAATGCTAGAGTTCATGTCTGATGTCACCAGCATCCCGATTTTATTAGACGGGGATACCGGTTATGGCAACTTTAATAATATGCGTCGCCTGGTTAAGAAGTTAGAACAGCGAGGTATTGCTGGAGTCTGTATTGAAGATAAGCTTTTTCCCAAAACCAACAGCTTTATCAACGGTAGTCGCCAAGCTTTAGCTGATATTGATGAATTCTGCGGCAAAATTAAGGCAGGTAAAGATAGTCAGACAGACCCAGATTTTTGCATCGTCGCCCGACTCGAAGCTTTGATTGCTGGATGGGATCTTTCGGAGGCAATGCGCCGAGCTGAAGCTTACCACGCCGCCGGAGCAAACGCTATTCTGATTCACAGTAAATCATCGCGTCCTGACCAAGTGTTAGCCTTTGCTAAAGAGTGGGCGGGTCGTTCCCCGTTAGTGATTATACCGACTAAATATTACAGCACGCCTACTGATGTTTTTCGCAAAGCTGAAGTTAATTTAGTCATCTGGGCAAACCATTTGATTCGAGCTGCTGTTGATAGTATGCAAGCGATCGCACGTGAAGTGAAAGCCAGCGAAACTTTAATCAACATTGAAGATGATATTGCTCCCGTAAAAGAAATTTTCCGGCTACAAGGGGCAGATGAACTCCAAGAAGCTGAAAAACGCTACTTTAACAACGGACGACAAAATACCCAAGCGATCGTTTTGGCTGCTAGCAGAGGCCAAGAATTAGCAGGGTTGACGCAAGATAAACCAAAAGTAATGTTACCCCTTGGAGGTAAACCTCTACTCAGGTTGTTGGTGGACAAATTCAAGAAACTTGCCATCAATGATATTACCGTTGTCGCCGGTTATAAAGCAGAAACTATTAATGTTCCGGGGACTAAAGTCATCCGTAACCCAGATTATGAAACAACGGGAGAATTAGCATCCTTAGCCTGCGCTCAAGCCAGTTTTGGCGAAGAAATGCTGGTGCTTTACGGCGATTTACTATTTAGAAGTTACATCCTGCGAGATTTATTAGAATGTCCCGGAGAAATTGTGGCTGTGGTTGATTCTGTGGCCAACAGCAAGTCTGTTAGCGGTTCACCTGACTACGCCTATTGTTCAATTCCAGACGATCTTTCTCTGTTTGGACAGGATGTCAACCTGTTGAACATCTCTAAAACCACACAAACGCAATTAGGAAAGTCTAGCGGACGTTGGATTGGGATGTTGCGTTTGCGGAGTCAAGGTAGACAATGGGTTAGTGAAGCACTCAATGAATTGCAAAAACGACCGGAATTTAACAGTCTGGGTTTGCCAGAATTATGCAATTATTTAATCGAGCAGGGCAAACCGATCAAGGTACTTTATATTCGCGGTAACTGGTTAGATGTTAATTCTTTGGACGATCTTGACCTTGCTTTTCAATTGAAACAATAGGGAGTGGGGAGTAGGGAGTTAGTTATATTATGTCTGCTGGATTACTTATTAAACC
>CAXUOL010000007.1:0-44495 GCA_964252435.1 uncultured Nostoc sp. | reverse complement strand
AAAAGTTTTCCCAACGCGCATCTTTAGATTTCCGTGGTAATAATCCAGCTTCATCGCGCACATGATATTCAGATTTTGCCGTACCGACAAAAGCATAATTAGCGCCACTGAAAGTTGCAAACAATAGCGGAACAATATCTCCCACAGCTAAAATCGCTCTTTTATTACCTAATTTTTTTTGAGAACTCACCCAACGACGGACAGCTTTAATCTGACTGAGGGTAAGTTGCAATAAACCACCGCGTACATCCCGTGCTAATTGGCGGCCATCCATATAAATAAAGCCGCCAGAAGGCATATTCAAGACTGAACCGATAAAGGGGATATCTAACTGTTCATAAGCACGTCCTTCACCCACCAGAGGTAAAGCAAATATCTCTGGTGGGTTTGGTTGTTGTTGGAGTTCTTGCAAAATCCGAACTGCAATCATATCTTCCCCATGACCATTACTTAATACAAGTAACCGCAAAGGAGAAGTTGCAGATTGGGAGTTAGAAGTTAGAGATGACCGAGATAGATTACTCATAAGAAACAAAATATCAAAATTAACTGTCTGTTTGGGTAAGAGGTATAAATAGGGAAATCGACGAAAAAGCTGGACTATTAGCGATCGCCTTTGAAAATGACTTTTCTAAATTGGCCAATTTATTACACAATATTTAATAGTATATAAATTTCAATAATCAAAGGAAAAAAGCTATTGTTACGTTTTCACGAGACATTAATTTTTTAATAGCGCTAGTCATAGAGAATATAAAAAAATATTATAAGTAATAGCATGGAAAAAAGTGTTATTAATGCCAGCCTTTCTACTCAGAACCTAACCTTTCGTCCAGGTGATACTCCAGTATCATTTGAGGTAACTGTCAATAATGATAGCGATCGCTTCGTCAATTTTCAGATAGAAATTACCGCAGCCGGAGAAATCCGCAACACAGGATATCGCTGGTATAGACTTGAACCAGAAGTAGCGGCAGCCAAACCACCGGGCAGTAGTACCATCTTCCAAGTTTTCGTATTCAATACACCCATTCCCGGATTTGTTGGTACTGTCAACCTGATGGTAAATATTTTTTCACCGCAATTAGCACAACAGTGCAGACTTGTGCTACGCCTGAAAATCGAGCGAGACAACAGACCAACACATTTAAGTATAGAATTGCCTGTACGAGAGTTCCAAGTTTATCCCCGCAATTCTGTCGATATACCAGTACGGGTGCGGAACTTGGGGCAACAACCAACTGAGGTAATGCTACGTTTTACAGGGGTCGATCCGTCTTGGCTGGCTGGCAGTGCAGAACGCCGATTATCCTTAGACCCAGGTGGTTTAGCAGAAGCTACATTCCAATGCCAACCTCCTTCTGTAGTGCAAGCGCCCAGTCAAAATTACCCTTTTACGATTGAAGCTGTTAGCAATAATGGTTATCCAACTAATGCTGGAGGCAACGTTGAAGTTTTACCTGTAGGTTTTATAGACTTTACCACCACCGAAAAACACCTGAAAATTCCCAATAAATCGGCATGGTTGCCTGACTGGAAATCTGATACAGCTTCCTTTGAATTACTATTTAAAAATGCTAGCAATCTCAACCAGCAAATTAATGTGCAGGTACAGGGTAGAGACTGGCGAAAATGTAGTTTTAAAAAGCTTCCTGAAACCGCCAATCTTCATCTAGGAGAAACAAGTAAAGTCATCCTCGAAGTTAAAACAAAACGCCCTTGGGTCGGAATCGGTAAAACTTTGTTGCTGGAGGCTAAATCAGAATTATCCGACCAACGTTTAGGAAGTACAGACCCAGCCACGCAGACATTAGAAGTAGAGGCTTTGCCAATTATACCTTTATGGCTACAATTGGCTGCGATCGCACTATTAGCTGCACTCCTAGCATTAATCCTGCAACCCAGAAGTGTAATGCATACTCGTTCTGTCAACTCAGTGCGTTTTAGTGGCATTGGTTTATCTGTGGTCAGTGGCTCAGATGATTGCACCTTAAGACTTTGGAGAATTGGTGCTGATAGCTTAGACCCTGATGATACAGTAAAATATTCTGGGCAGCCTCTTGCTTGCGACCAAGCACAACAGCCTAAAGGCTTGATGGCCATTACTGATGACGCTGTAGAAGTCTTGCGCTTCATGCCGTTACAAAATAATCGTGTTGCTGTTGGTTTAGATAATGGTGTAATTGAACTTAGAGATGTCCCATCAGGTGCCAAGATTAGCCAACTTCAAGACCTTAAAGATCCTAAAGCAAAAGGCGATCGCGTTTTTGACCTAGCTTTTACCTCAAACTCACTTAACTTATTCAGTGGGTATGGCAGTGGTAAAGTGAGACTATGGTCAAGACCAGCGCCTAACAGCGATTTTCTGCCAGAACCGCAAGTTATTGACGTACAAAGTAGATTGAAACTCTCAGGTTTCCAAGTCCGGGCATTGAATCTCAGCCCAGATGCAAAAACTCTAGTAATTGCTGGAAACTTTAAGCGTTTTATATTGTGGCAATGGAATCAAACTCAATCTGATAAACAATCGCCAAGTTTATCAGTGCAAAATCTAGAAAAACTAGACCCATTAGTTGGGCCTGAAGAC
The DNA here is from genome assembly GCA_964252435.1 of uncultured Nostoc sp. GTDB lineage: Bacteria > Cyanobacteriota > Cyanobacteriia > Cyanobacteriales > Nostocaceae > Nostoc. The sequence goes on along the minus strand of CAXUOL010000007.1, from coordinate 41,908 downwards.
TTTATTTGGGGATTAGCTTTTGTGCCTGACTCAACAGGAAAAATCCTCGCAACTTCTGATTCTGGGGGATTTATTACGATTTGGGATTTAAATCAGTGTCAAACTATCAAAAATCCGAATCCGCTAGAAAAAGTAAATGAACTTAATTGTTTACAACTAGACCGTTGGTCGGCATCAAAAACATCTGTGCGGACTCTAGCATTTAGTGACGATGGTAGTCTCTTAGTAAGTGGTGGCGATGATGGACGAGTCGTAGTTTGGTATTTAACTCCCGAACATAAGCTTGACAAAACAAGAGCAGCAGAAGGTAAAACAATTTACCAAAGTTCTAAAAAAATCAATAGTATCGACTTGAAAACTAATCAAGGAACCATGATTGTGAGTGGTAGTGAAGATTTTCAGGTCAAACTACATCGCATCAAATAAGGAAGTCGATGATATGCAAGCTAAATTCAATCCACTGCAAGTTATTATCAACCCACCTGGAATTCAATTTGGGATGCCAGGAGATACCATTGAACTCTATATTGTTGTAATCAATCAGGGAAATCAAAGTGCGGTTATTGACTTATATTTTGTTTTTGACGAAGTATTTCAAAATTTAACCGGCTGGTCTAGTTCTCCTAGAGAAAGTTTAGCATTAGCTCCAGGGCAAAATAGCGACGAAGTAAAATTTGAGTTTCAAATCACCGCAAATGCTCTCCCAGGAACCTATGACTATACAGTAGTCGTAGATTCTCCTCTACACTATCCACAAGATACTCCCATAACTTTTGGAAACCAAATTAAGGTTCTGCTAAAAGAACAGACCGCAATTCGGGTGAATGACCCGACATTTTCCATTAGACCTAACACCAACCCCAACAAACCGTTAATTTTCAATTCTAGTGAGCCTCTGCAAGTGGAGGTAATAGTTGACAATCGCTCTTATCTCGTAGACAGATTCCGCTTGAGTTGTCCAGATTTAGACGATGACTGGTTCACAATTAATTATCCTGCAACTGGATTTGAGGGGACAGGATTAGTGTCTGACGTGACTGCACTAGAACTCAATCCTGGTACTCAAGGTCAAATATTGTTGAAATTTCACCCACCTGGGGATACCCTTGCGGGAAGCTATTCTCCGACAATCCGCTTATATTCAGAAAACTCTCCAGACTTAGTACTGCTCGATTTGGTGTATATCCAAATTCCGACAAATTATCGCTTAGATATAGAACTTAATACCATCTTGGGACAAGTTAGCCGTAGTCTTGGCAAGTACGAGTTATCACTAGCTAATCGGGGCAATATTGTCCGCGAACTGATATTAAACTTAAAAAGTCGAGACGAAGAAGAACTATATACTTACAAATTTGATCCCACTGAAGTAAGATTATTACCTAATAGAAGTGCTGTGGCTAATTTGACGGTCAAACCCAAACCTTGGTGGCGACGACCGTGGTTTGGTGCAGGGCTAGTGGTCAACTTTCAACTCAACATTAAAGACCAACAAAATTTACCCCTACCGAACACACTGCCTCAAGGAACTTTGGTATGGAAACCCCGTCCTTGGTGGCAATTTCTTCTGTTAATTTTGGCAGTTTTAGGGTTATTGGGAGGAATAGGATTTATCATTTGGCGAATTTTAAATCCAGATCCTTTGAGATTAGAAAATTTTAGTGCAAATGACTCTCAAATTACTGAAGGTGATGAGGTAGCTTTAAACTGGGAAATTCATCACTATAAACAGTTAACAAAGTTAGTTTTGACGGCTAAAGGTTCCCAACCTATTCAACCTATTACTTATGACTTTAGCAATGGCATTCCTGACACGCTGGGCAAAGGAAGCGCTAATCAAATACCTCCTTGTCAGGTGCAAGAAAAACAAGAGCTAATTTGTAGCAATGTTAAAACTGGAGTGAAAACAAAAGGGAATTATACTTTTGAGTTACAAGCCTTTTATAAAAATGGAATACAGTTATTTTCTCGAACAAATCAAACACCACCCCAGCCTATTCAAGTAGAAATAGTTGAGAAACAAATTGCCGAAATTATTAATTTTCAAGCAGATAAACCACAGTATACAAAAGGCCAAAATATTCTTTTAAGTTGGTCAATTGCACGTCCATTACTGCTGGCACAAGTACAAATTTCTGGCAGTGCAGATGATGGTACATCTTATAGCGAACCAGTTACCTACAAATTTAATCAAGGCAATATTACAGACCCTAAACTTAAAAAACTATGTACACAACAAAATCAGCAACTGCAATGTAAAAATATTCCTTTGCTAGCAAATAAAGTGGGAAATTTTGCATTTGAAATCAAAGCTGTTTCTAACAATGGAAGCAACAAAACTAGTTCTAAAAAAGCTGAATCAAAAATTCAAATACTACCCAAACCATTTAAAATTGTCTATTTCAAAATCAACGGGAGTGAGCAACCAAATTTAGTTCTCAATGAAGGCACATCTGCTATTCTGAGTTGGAGAGTGGAGGGAGAAAATATTCAGGTTAAACTTCTACCATACGGCAATGACGTTCCAGCAGTTGGTTCAACGAAGTTTCCAGTCAATCAAGCCTTCCCCCCTCAAATCGGACTGCTAGTCAATGATATATCTGGTAAGCAACAACCCCAGCAAAGAGGATTTGCAATCACAGTGCTCAAAAAAGTAGAGCCTACTCCTATACCTGGCATTAATCCAATTCCACCTACTCTGCCACCTAGCAATAGCCCCTTTAAGACTCCCTTACCTCGGAGGTAACTTTTTGAGCGATGTGAAAAGCAGAGATATATGAAAGTTGCAGTCTGCCTCCAAAATCATCTTCTATGCAACGCCTCAATCCCAAAAACAAAGACTCTTTAGTTTCTGGATCTAATTTTATGTATGGCGAGTAAGTGTTCAAAAGTGTTAAATATTCATCGACAGTGTAGGTTACTTCTGATATAACTTGTCCTGTTCTTAAGTTTTGGAATTGTCCCGAATCAATGGCCATATTTCCTAATTGTCTCAAGATATATTCTTGAGTTTTTTGGTCTTCATATCGGTCAAGAGATGGAGTATGTAGTTGATAGACTTGCGATAAAGTTTGGTACACTTCGTAGCTGGGTTGAAGTTCCTTATTCCACAATAAAATTAGGTTGCCATTTTCTTTTAGGGCATTTGCTGCTTTTGGATATCCAACTTCTGGTGATATCCAATGAAAAGAACTCGCTGCTAAAACTGCATCAAATTCAAGTGGCTTGAGTTCCCACTCTTCAAAGGATGTGTTCTGTATCTCTACATTGGAATACGGTTGACAATTCTGTTGAGCTAACTGGAAAAAATCTGGATTGGGTTCTAAACAGATTATAGAGCAAGGCAATTGCGCTATGCCTACTGTTGCAGTTCCAGGGCCACATCCCACTTCCAGAATTTTTGAGTTAGTGGAGAGTTGAGCAAGTTCCACAACTTGGTGAATCAAATCTTGAGGATAACGTGGTCTTGCCTGATTGTAAGCTTGTGCTGCCGGAGAATACCAATGTTTGCGCTGTTCGAGGTCTGTGCTGGAGTAGCTGATTATTGCTTGTTTTAAGTCTTCCATAATCTATTCAATTCTTGCAAAGAGCGTAAAACTTTGTCTATCGTAGCTTTTGCTAGCTCAATTCCTGGTTTTATGAAAAGCTCGGCGTCTGCGCCCATTTTCAAGCAGAGGTTTTCGCAACGGTACTACCTCAGCTTCACTACTCTCACGTGCTACCCGAATCAACAACCCAGCAGCTATTAAGCTGGCAATCATAGAATTACCACCATAACTAAACATGGGCAAAGGTAAGCCAGTAGTTGGTAGAGAACCTGTTGCAACACCTATGTGGAGCAATGATTGTCCTACCATCAAAATTGTCACGCCGATCGCTACTAATCTATGTACTATATTTTTAGCCTTCAGCGCCACAACTAATCCAAGAGTAGCGAATGTAGCTAAAAGTACCAACAACACCATACTGCCAACAAAGCCAAACTCTTCAGCGAACACCGCAAAAATAAAATCGGTATCTTGAATTGGTAAATAAAACAGCTTTTGTTGAGAAAGCCCATATCCAGCTCCCCAAGTTTTACCAGAACCCACAGCTAGTAGACTTTGCACCAACTGGTAGCCATCTCCTGTAGCATCTGCCCAAGGATTGAGGAATGACATCACCCGTTTACGCTGATACTCTTTAATACTAATACTGAGTACTGCCAACATCACTCCACCAATTGCTGTCCCTCCCAAGTACTTGTAAGGTAAGCCAGCTGCTAAAGCAATTAGCCAGATAGTCATGCCGCAAAGTGCGGTTGTACTCAAGTTAGGCTGGGCAAGAATCCCTAAAAGTACCAGACCAAAAACACCCAACCAAGCCAAGCGAACCCGCCAACTAATTCGTTCCCACTGACCAAAAAGCCGCGCACTTTGCAACACCAAAAAGGGTTTAATCAATTCTGAAGGTTGAATCGGAATTGGCCCGATCGCAATCCAACGCGCTGCATCAAAAGCCTTTTTTCCTAATCCTGGGATTAGTGTGACAAAAATTAACCCCAAAAACAGCAATAAAAACCAATGGGATAATCCCAAAATTTTCTGCAACGGCGAATTAACAATAATATTGAATCCGATTAAGGAAACTAAGACCCAAAGCAATTGACGTTTAAAGTAGTACAAACCATCATTCTGACGGGCATCAGCGACAGGATATGATGCTGAAAATAGCATGATCAAGCCGACGAACAGCCAAATCAAGGTTAACCAGCGCAACAACCGCGCTTCTAATGCCCAGTTGGAGACTGAACTATCAAAAATTGGAATCAGGTGGCGTAGATTCACGATCAGTACAGGTAAAAAGTTAGAAATTAGGAGTTAAAAATAAAACTCATAAATCATAACTTATAACTCATAAGTAGGCTTTGCAACCATAAATCTTAGAGTTGTTAACTTCAATACACCACTAGTTCAATATTTCTGACAAATTACAATCTCTACTCTGCAAAATAAGGGTAATATTTTATACTTAAAAATTAAAAATGCTATAGTTAAGGGCGATCGCTCGAAAATTGACTAAAAGTATTTATTTAATTAAACTTAATGATTTCACACAATGATCTGCTTGTTTGTTCATAGATAGGGGAATTTCAATCCAGAACTCAGTTCCTTGCCCAGGTTCTGATATACATTTTAGTGTTCCCCCATGTTTTTCAACTATAATCTGATAGCTAATTGATAAACCTAATCCTGTACCCTTACCAACTGGCTTAGTTGTGAAAAATGGATCAAACAGTCGTTCCTTAACTGCTTCTGTTATTCCTGAACCATTATCGGCAATTCGGATTACACAGTTCGTTTCGATGATTTCCGTAGTAATTGTAATTATATTAGGATTAGCATTAATTTCTGCGATCGCGCGTCTACTATCATAGTTATCGAGCGCATCGATTGCATTACTGATAATATTCATGAATACTTGATTGAGTTGACCAGCGTAGCAATCTACTAAAGGTAAATCTCCATAATTTTTCACTACTTTGATTCCAGGATGATCGACACTATCTTTGAAGCGACTTTGTAAAATCAGCAAAGTACTATCCAGTCCCTGGTGAATATCAACTCTTTTCTTCTCCGCTTCATCAAGACGAGAAAAATTCCGCAGAGACAAGACAATTTCAGAGATCCGTTCAGCTCCTACTTCCATCGAATTTAGAATTTTGGGCAAATCATCTAGTAAAAAATCTAACTCAATCTCCTTAATGTATTCTTGAACTTTTGACACAGGATTGGCATAAAATTGCTGGTAAAGATACACAAGATTCAGCAAACACTGCGTATAATCTTTTGCATATTTCAAATTACCGTAAATAAAGTTAACAGGATTGTTAATTTCGTGAGCGACTCCTGCAACCAACTGACCCAGACTGGACATTTTCTCAGCTTGGACTAATTGTGCTTGAGTTTGTTGTAGCTCCCGGAGGGATTTTTCCAACTTTTTAGACTGAGCCTCAGCAATTTCTGCCAAATTCTCCTTGATTTGTAGCGCACTCCGTAGTTGCGATCTTTGCTGTTTCAGTTCACTTGTTAACTTTTTGGCATCAGCTAAAGCAGTATTCTGAGATTGTAGTAGGAACAAGAAATCAACAATCGGGTCGTGAATTGCAAAGTCTTTGAGTTTTATACCCAGAGGAGCTAGGCTAGTTGTATCTGTAATCCAGGGAGAACCTAAAAAAAATATCACCTCCTCCTCTGGTTGGTACATCATCTGACCCTTGAGATGCATTTTATTGTGGAGAAACTCTAATATAAACAGGGCACGAGATTGTTTACTAATCGCATCAAAATCGACCAGAATTTTTGGACGATTGATCTGAAAATGCTGCTCAATCAATTTACCAACTAATGGTTCAGGACAAATGCGCCCGTAGACATCACCAGCTTGTACAATTTCCCGATTACAGTTAAAGGCAAAGTGGAAAGGAAAAGCTTTCGCCAGCAACTCTGGCGAAAGTGTAAGGTGAGGAGGAGCCATGCTACTGCACTCAATTTGGTTTATAAATCACTAAAAATTCATCATGTTCAGCACCCTCATCTCGACTTTGGGTTTGGGTAATATGAACTTCTGTATCAAACCTGGTTCCCAATCCCTTGACTAGTCCAAGAATCATTGGCGTTAACCCTTCTCTTTCAGAGCGATAATGTAAGCTCAGAGAATTTTCTTCTATATCAGTACACTCAAATGATGGGGGTTGGAGTTTAGGAAAACTAACTCCTATACGAGCATGAAGATTATCAAGGTTTTCTAAAAACTCAGGGAGTGCATCTCCACTCATATCCATCAATTCGCCATAGCCTTCTTCAGCTGTGTACTGAACCCAAAATTCCCCAAAGGCTTGCATAATCTCTGAGGAAGATAAACCGAGAATGACACTAGCAGCTTTTACCAGCTTGTGGGTGATGTCATCGGGATAGCCTTCCATACTGAGGAAAACATCTACATCCACCTCTGCTTTCTGCTTGATTGTTTTCCAAGTATCTTCGCCAAAGCGACTGCACACCATGTCTTGAATCGCCTTGTTCACTAACCCGTACATGGAAGCCTCCTCTTGCTGTACCTAATTTTGCTTTGTGAATTTGCGTAAAACTCGACAATTAATTCTTTAAAAGGCTTATTTAAATGACAAAATTTTCTGTAATCAAATCTTAAAATGTTTTATTACAGCTTTAAAAATCGAAAAAAGTAGGGAAACTGTTCGCATTTTAATGCTACAAATACTCACTACTACAACCGTATTTTCACTTATTCCTTTTACCAAGCTAGTTTTGAGGGTTTGTAGTAAGGACTTTGTGCTTAAAAAATAAAGACTAAAGTCCTTACTACAAACTTACTCATCTATCAATTTCAGCTTGACAGACTAACTACAGTGATTCATCAAAAGGCAGCCATGAAGCAGGATATAAGCTATATTTAGAGATTTGACGCTGAATACCGTTAAAAAATTGGAGACGGGCATCCATAGCTTCTGAAATAGCCAGTTTTATCTTGATGTCTTCTTCATTCATGGTAATCTGAGGTTCAATTACTGCTGCTAGCTTCGCTGCATGACTATCATCGACATCAATATGGACTTCAAAAAAGATCAGTGATTCTTTGGGTAAAGGAGTAGCGCCAACAATTCCTTTGTATAGTTGCGTGTACAACGAGCTAACAATCCCTTCGGAAGCATAACAGACGGCACCGAGTGCAGCTAAATAACCATACTTATGTGGCATCTGCAAGTAGGTTTCAATAAGAGCGCGAGTTTCAGGTGCAGTGGGTAGTGATGCCAGAGTTTCATCGTGAATACCAAGTGCACGGGTAAATTTACGAAACAATTCTGGGTGGGACTGAGTTATATCTCCCTGTCCCATTTCGTCAAATAGGTTTTCTAAAATGACTAACTGACTAGTTTCATCTTGGCAGCAAGATAAGATGCTAGCCAAAATACGATTAAATTCTTTGGAGAATTTGTACATCTGGACAGCTAGTACTTGTACGTCTGGTAAAAATAAATTTCCAGTCTGACAGCGCATTAGAAACTCATGATTCCATAGAGGATGATTAATCGTTATTTCACGGAAGGAATTTCTAACTAAAGAAGATGTCTGTGTCATCGTGATATTTGTAGGGCTAGATGGAGTGGTTGGTCAAGCAAGGGGCTAAAAAATGATTCATCTATTGCGACATGTTCTGGAGTCACACGCAATTCCTGTAAGATTGGCATTGTATTGAAGCCAGCAAATTTAAGAGCATTAAAGTAATCCTCAAGAGTTTTGTGAATCAATTGCACATTTAGCCAAGAGCCATCTCGTTTCCAAATCCGACCAGGAAACTGCTGATCTCGCTTGCTGAAGTAGCCTGTACCTTCAACTTGAAAATAAAATGGATATGCCGCCTCCCGCATATATGGAAAAGATGGATGAGGAACGCTGAATACAAATCGACCGCCAGGACGAAGAATGCGTGCAACTTCTGCCATACATTCTTGGGTCTGAGCAATTGTCAAATAGTTAAATAGAAACACTGCAACAACTAAGTCAATTTCGCCATCATCAAACTGCTTGAGATTGGTAGCACATCCTACTTCATAGCTAATATCCAACGCATCTTCTATTTCTTGCAATTTTGCTGCTGCAATCATGCTTTCGGAAAGGTCTATTCCGTGTACCCATGCAGCGCCACGTCGGCTTAATTCTCGACTACAATAACCTTCTCCACAACCTATATCAAGTACTCGCAACCCAGTAACAGGCTGACAAAGCTCTAGTACAAAAGGGCGTGCTGTAAAGTCTGATAAAGAAGTAGGTTCTCCTCTAATCCATTCTGATGCTGTGCGATTATATAAGTTTTTAGTTGAGTTTTTGTGATTCACATTTGACATTTTTAAGTATTTATCTATACTTGATTTATGCTGATATTCATCAATTTAGTCTTGCTAGACTAAAATAGCTGATGTATATGTTTTAACAATTAATATGCTTTGCTGAGAATGTTGATTTTACTGGTTTTAGTTTATTGATGAGTTTTGCGTTTAAAAACTATTCTTTTCCAAGGAAAAACTACCTTGAATATTATTAGCTTGTTAATTTCTTTAAATATAAGCAGCTAAATTAGATTTAACTTCATAAAATTGAATTGTTACTTAGTTAACAGCAACTTCATATATAGAAATTTTGGGTTTTAAACTATAACTTTATCTCAGCTTTACTAATAAAGTTAAAATTAATTCTTTTAATTAAGAGAATTAAGAAAAATAAAACAGTATATTTTACGAAGTATAAAGGGAAGAATATTGTTAATTTGTAATAGCCAGATTCGTTTTGCAAACGGAATGGCTTTGAATGTATGAGTTATTTAGCCGATTTAGAATAACGTTGGAAGAAATGATGTTAGAAGAACTGTTAGCAGAATCACCAGTGCGCGATCGCTTACAATATGAACGTGCAATCGCATTTTCTGAGCTTGGCGATCGCCTCTTTGATGAGCTTGCCGATAAAATTGCTACAAGGCGACAGTACCGACTACTGTTTGAACACACATTAAAGCCTGAATTATTCCAACAAATCCGAATTGCTGCTGCGGGTTATATTTCAGCGTGTCTGAATAGTCCCATCATTCTTTCGGAAGCTGAAATGCTTGAACGACTGCTGGAAGCAAGAAGTAATTTGCCCAACTACACTGGCACTGGTCTTTTAATGCCCAAGCGAGAACACATTTTGGCATTTAACCTCTTTCAAAAAAGCGTCGCAGAGGCTTTCTACCAACTAGGAGCAAATGACCTAATTGATGCAGTGGATTTACCAGTCAACCTCCGCATGGTCTACGGCAAGACTGACGCGAAGAAGTTGGGTTTGCCCTTCGCTAGCTCAAAGTGCCACAGTGATGTCTGGGCAGGTGTTGCTGCTGATGCAACTGTAGTGGTTCTGCCATTATTTGGCGACATCGATAATATCACCATCGAAGCAGGTGAAATGCCCCGCGAAATGGAACTGCAGTCTATGCAAGTGATGTCAGACTTTGATGAAGGTCGGGATATTCCGATGGTTGTCTCCTACACAAAAGCACAACTACAACACGGTACAATGTACTTTAATGATGCCCGTGGATTGCATCAAACAGTAAGAAGGAAAACTGAAGGTCTAAGAATTTCAGTAGATTTCCGGTTCCGCAGGAAATTTAATGAAGCTTACCGAGCAATGGTCGCACCTAATATTGGTGGTATTGAAGAAGATATGAGCGTGCCATATCAAGACTGGCTGAAGGTTGGGAAAGAAACGCTAATTGTGTTTGATGAAACTGTTGAACAGACTAAGAATAGACAGAATCCTGACGCTCCAGTTCCACTTTACACTCGCGGGTATCGCCTTGTAGAAATGTTCAACTTTTAACTTTCAGAAATACAAGCAACAAAAAAGAAGGAGGTCTAATATCCAGACCTCTTTATCAATATTTATCAGCCATAAACCTAGATTCGTAAACTTGGCAATAGTCTAATTTTCTGAAATAGAAATTTTCCATATTTTATCCGAAATGAAATAACATCTAGAGGAATTCTAGAGATTTACCTGAAACAGAGTATATATACGGAAGTTGACAGAAAATATATAGCTTATCAAAGCTAATTATACCCTTTTGATAGAAGTTGATAACCTTTGTACTAATCTAGGTGCAGCATAATCATGACCACACGTATTTTCTTAGCAAATCCAGATATTGATGTTCATATTCCTAGCTATATTGAAGAAGCAATTGAGTACATCAAAAAAGAAGGAGAGGACTATATTACTTGGAGTGCAGGTAAGGTCAAGTCAATTAAGGTTGGAGATAAAGCCTACTTGAAAAAAACTGGAAAAGGGAAACGTGGTTTCATTGCGGCAGGGTATGTAATCAAGACTGAACCTGCTGAACATCGCTTGAATAAACTTTCTCAATATCATAATTACTCTGATGCTTATACTCAACATTTCTTTGGAAACTGCCCTACTGTATCAATAATGCTCAATGAAGTTGTGAGCCTTGATAGTCCTTTAGAAGATAGCTATTTACTAAAATTATCAAGTATGAAAGGGGTTAATCTTGTTAGGTATGGAAGTGGACAAGAACTAGGCTCTCACTACGAAGCTGCCCTAGATGCTGAGTGGAAGAAGTACTTTAAGAAAGTTAACAAGCTTGATTAAAAGTACGTTGTTTCTATCTAAATCAATTGCCTGTGCTTAGATGCATACTCAACTTATCTGTCAGAGTTGCGCTGAGAGTAATTACGATGTTATTTATTAAATACTCAATTACCAGATTTTTTCTAGTATCAATTCTTAAATAAAAAAGAGGTCTTTCTCGACCTCTTACCAATTCCCTAAAATAATATTCTATTTACAGAATTACAACAAGCCAGTATTAGCGCCTTGCTTACCAGTTGCCAGTTCCACCTTGATAATTGTGCCACCTGCTTTTTGAATACGTTGCTGTTCGCGGAACCAGTTTTCATAAGGAACTAGCTTAGTGAAGTAAGTATTTTGCAGTTCGCGTTGGGTCCGAATTCGGGTTTGGCTGGGAACTAGAGCAGTAATTTTAAACAAACGGGACATATTTTGAAAATCTCCTGTATACCTTGTGAAAACTTTTTTATCTCAAAATTTTGAGTGCAAATCTTTTAATCATTCAAAGGCTGGAAATCAAACATCAATACTAGACCACCAACACTCATCACTGATAATTTACCAAGATAAGCAATATAACGTTCTAGCACTCACGGTTAATTTCCAGACCTTAATAAAGCCGCACCTAAATTCTTAAGCGCAAACTAGTTCTTAGCTTAAGCCAGAGGAGATATAGTCTAAGTAAACGCCCATTTCCTTACCAGCATCAGAACCTACCAAACTGGCAGTTACTTCCTTGATTGCTTGGATAGCTTGTACGGTAGCACCGACGGGAACACCTAAGGAGTTATAGGTTTCCTTCAAGCCATTGAGCACACGCTCATCTAGGATGGAAGGATCGCCAGCCAACATAGCATAGGTGGCATAGCGGAGGTAATAGTCCAAATCACGGATGCAAGCAGCATAGCGGCGGGTGGTGTACATGTTGCCGCCGGGACGGGTGATGTCAGAGTACAGCAAAGATTTTGCTACAGCTTCTTTGACGATCGCAGCAGCATTAGCGCTGATGGTGCTAGCAGCACGTACCCGTAGTTCGCCAGTAGCGAAGTAGCCTTTTAGCTTTTCTAAAGCAGAAGAGTCTAGATATTTACCTTGAACGTCTGCGGAGTTAATGACAGCGGTAATTGCGTCTTGAGCCATGTTGTTAATTCCTTATTTCCAACCGTATTGCAATACTTCTGTTTAAGTAGGTAAACAGCTTTACCCTATCCTAGAAGGGCACCAACTAGGTAGTCGAAGTAGCCAGCAGCTTCACTAGCGTCATCACCAGAGAGCAATGATGTAGAGCCATTCTTCAGCCCACGGATACCTTCAGCAACACCATCGATAGGAGTTCCCAAGGACTTGTACAGTTCACGGGCACCAATAACACCAATTTCTTCGATGGGGGTGACATCACCAGCAACGATACCGTAGGTAACGAGGCGGAGGTAATAATCTAGGTCACGCAGACAAGTAGCAGTCAATTCTTGACCGTAAGCGTTACCACCAGGAGACACAACATCAGGACGCTTTTGGAACAGTTGATCGCCAGCTTGCTTAACGAGCCGTTCGCGATTTTCTGACAAAACTTGAGCAATCCGCACCCGGCGCTCACCACTTGTAACAAAGGACTTGATCCGATCTAACTCACCAGGGCTGAGGTAGCGAGCTTCTGCATCAGCATTCACGATAGCTTTCGTGACGATACTCATTAATGGATTCCTCCAATACGAATGAAACCAGGATTTGATTAAACTGGTGCGACTTTGAGTTTGGTTTACTGAGTTTGTTTTCTCGTTCTTTTAGACACAACAGTTTTACAACTGCTACGGCTAATAAATTACGAGTTTGCTTGAGTCAACATAAGTACACAAGCTTTCAAACTCAGTTACCTTCCGCAAAACATTTTCCGGCATTCTGTTGAGCATTTATGACTGCTCTTAATACTTTGTAATATTGCTTTTCAGAATTTACTGTTTTAACTGCAATCTGAGAGCGTTATTACGAAAGGTTAAGAAGAAGACAGGGGAAAGGTTACAGGGGATAGGGAACAGTAAATAATCTGTACCCTATTCCCTACTCCCTACTCCTTAATCAACCGCTACACTGCCGAGGTAGTTACCTACTGGCAAAGATGGGAAGCGGTTGTAAGGTACAACATCTTCACCGAAGTAGCGGTTATATTCTGGACTTTCGACTATTGCTTCTACAGCAGCTGACAAACCACTATCGACTAGCAGCTTGTTATATTGGCCAATTTCTTCCTGAGTTGCGGGTGTACGCCCCAACAGATGACGGAAGAGGAACTCAATGACCTTGGTATGAGGATAAGGTGATAAGAAGCGCTGGCGATAGATTTGGGAACTAGCTAGTTCACGCACAAACTCCCGCACGGAAATTTCACCATTTTGGAGTTTGCTATCTAGATCAGTGCGACGGAAATTATCGGACACTTCACCGCTAAATACATCCAATACTTGACGATAAATGGCGTTGATTGCCTGTTGTTTTTCGTCTTGGTTGGTGTTTTCTGTTAGACGGTAAATGCGTGCATGTTTACGCACACCCATTTCCACGGTTTCGGTTTGTCCACTAGCATCGTTGTAGGAACGACCCAGTTCAGCAAAGGATGGCTGACCATTTGTTTGGGATGCGATATCTGCGATCGCCTGTACCAAAAGCGGTGTATCGTTACTAACTCCGACACGAGCTTGTACTGGCTTAAAGCTAGGTACAACCACGTCATCGTTTTGCTTGGTCAGCTGGTTGTAAAGCTTCTCTGTATTCGGGAAGTTTGCCGCTGGCAGGGTCGGGAAGCGACGGTAAGGCACCGTATCTTCACCAAACACCTGGTTATATTCCACACTATCTACCAAAGCACCAATAAAGGCACGAATACCTTGAGTAGCCAAAATCTGGTTATACTTGCGGATTTCTGCTTGGTCGAGTGGCGCACGTCCCAAGAAGTGTTTGGTTCCCAACTCAATCACTTTGGTATTGGGGTAGGGTGTGTAGAACTCTTTCAGGTAGAGGTTAGAGTAACCCAAACCTTCAATAAATTCTTTTACACTAATTTCGCCATTCCCCAGCTTGCTTTCCCATTTGGTAAATTCGTTTTTGGCGATGTAGGGTGCAATATCCCGCTCAAATATCTGACGATAGGCAGCGCTAATCAAAGTTTTTACTGCAACCTTGTCAGTAGTATTTGCAACCAATTTGAAGATTTTGGTCTGTTCCCGTTGCTTGCTGACACCTTGGTTAATGCGGAACTGAATATCTGGTTCTGACCGCTTTTCTGTCACTGTACCCAGTGTCACAAAGCTCGGTGTTAATTCCTTCTGGACTTTCGCGGCAATATCATCACGAATGCTACCAACGCGTAATTGTCGCCCTGCTACACCACCAGGAGTCAGATACCGTTCGTAAGGAATTGTATCTTCACCAAAGGCTTCGCTGTATTCTACGCTGTTAATAATGGCATCAACCACCGCGTAAAAGCCCTGTTTAGCAGCGATATCAAAGTACTTGTTGATTTCTTGACGACCATAAGTCGGACGACCCAACAAGCGGCGGTGAATATACTCGATCGCTTTACAAACATACAGCGATGACCAGTACAGATTGCGGAATACATCCGACTTAGCCAAAGCACGGATAAATTCGCGCACCGAGATGTCGCCGTTTTCCAGCTTGATTTCCAATACCTTCGGGCGCTGACCTTCGTAGAGATCGCGACCGAAAACTTGCAGGTAAGCAGCTCTAATTACTGCTTGCGTAGAGCTTTCGGAGAATCTGACGCTAGAATTTTTGGCAGCCTTTTTACCTCTAGTACCAGGCAGTTGGTCTAACTTGAACACCTTGGGGCCAAGGGTACCAGGAGCTTCACCTCGCGCTCTGGGATTACTATTTTGGTTATTAATCCCTGCTCCTTGGTGAATCAGGATGCGTTTGGTATCCTTACTAAAAGGAGCCGGACTGGTACTGGGGTTGCGAGTTTCTTTCGGGAAAATCGCCCCAAACTGAATTTCCAAGGGGTCGTTACCAGAACCGTAGGGATGTTGATCTGGTAGCGGTTGCTCGTAAGCCGCAAATGTAGTGATGAACTGAGGTATCTTGCGGAAAGGCGCACTGTAGTTAAACAGGTCTTGCTGCGGTCCCCAGTTGCGACATTCTTGTGCTTCTTGACCCAGACCCCGCAAGTAGGGTACCGTTTCTTCACCAAAATAGTCGCTGTATTCAGCAGAATCTACTAAGGCATCTACTAAGGCTGGTAGACCACCGTTAGAAATAATCGAGAAGTATTTTTGTACTTCTTCACGGCTACTTGGCCCCCGTCCGAGAATGTGACGGAAAGCTAGCTCGATGACTCGGCTGTTAATAAAAGGCTGGTAAAACTGTTTTTGGTAAAGGGGAGATTTAGCTAAACGACGGACAAACTCTTTCACAGAGATGTCACCATTCTTTACCTTGGATTCCAGGTCAGATATGGATAAGCTATAAGCACGGGTAATGTCACGCTCAAAGATTTGCCGATACGCGGCCTTGATTACCTCATTTTTTTCGCTACTTGATAACCCAGTCTTCATCACAAACTTGGGACGCCGTTCTGCTGCATTAAAGTAAATTTGCGGCAGTTGTAACCCTTGCTGGTCACTAGAGGGACGTTGGCGTAATTTGTTTGAAGGTGTGGCTGCTTTGAATTCTGTTAACAAAACATCCATGTACTGAGACACAATTTCTGTAGCCTCAGCATCGTTACGGAAAAATGAAAGTGCCCCGGCTTTGATTTCTTGCAAAGCTACTAACGTTGCTTCACCAGAACAGGCATTTTCAATGATTTCCCGCAAACCCCTTGTATTCACCGCTATGATGTTGGGGTCGCCAGCAACGATCGCATAAGTAGCGTAGCGCAAGAACCAGGATAAATCCCGCAAGCTCTTGGCCATGTTGCCTGGGCCATATCGAGCAATGTTAATTGGTCTGAAACCTGGAGGTGTCGGGCCACTGGGGGATGAGTTAAATATTGAGCGTAAATTTTCTAGGAACCCACCACGACTTTCAACGTAGGTTACGGTTCCTAGTTGCATCCCTTGTTGAACGTTAGCACCGGCAGTAACAGGTACTATTTCTATTTCTCTGGGCTTTTCTAAAAAAGCCATTGGTGAACCACCGACAAAAATCCGGTTGGCAGCGCGAGATACGATAATCTCGGCATTGTCCGTCAGCGTCTGAGAAATTTCTAGACGCTTTGCACCAGATGCAAAATAACTTGCCAGTTCATTTAATTCACCATTTCCCAAGAAGCGGTCTTGCTGCTCCGCTTGGGTAATTGTGGATACAGTTAGGGTTTGATATAGTTGCGGACGCGCAACCGAGCTTCCACCACTCGCCTTAACACTCATCGGATTTGTAAAACTCCCATCATAAGCGTTTATATGTTAAGTCTGGATTGTTTTGAGGCTTGACACATCGGTGTGTCTATGCTTTATGAGCTTGAGAGTATTGCCTGCAAAACTGCCAGTAAATTAACCCAGTTAGCTTTTAGATTAGAACGTTTTGCGTTCTCAAGGCGGGTTTATTAAGAAGTGTGTAGAACCTGTATCTTAAATGTCTCCAGTCTTAAAAGTGCATACCCCAGTTTGTCTGAGATTAAGTCTAAGTTTTGTAACTAAGTAGTAGGTTGGGAGCTGTCTGCTGAATTTCTTTTTTATTTAAACGCATAGGCGCTTCTCTACGAGACGCACTCGCGTTCGCCTTCTTGCAGGGTAGAGGTACATAGGTACACAGAGAATTGTAAATTTAACTATTTATTCAATGCTACCCTATCTGCGATCGCAGTTATTTTGGCTGTCACTCCGGCAAATGCGCTTCCAGAGAAAAGATCAGTACCGTTGTCAAGTGGACAAAGACTAGATTCCAGCTACCAACTCTGAGATATAACAACGAAGCCCACGGTTACGAGGGTACAAAGGAAAATTTATATTTTTATGCTGATGTCAACTCTGACCACGCACAACAATATAATACCCCCACAATAGACCATGAAGTAATCGCCAAACATTTAGAGGCTTTATTAACTCCAGCAATTTTTGCTCAATAAAAATATTATAAGCAGTTATGACTACGAGATAAAATTATAAATTTATCGTTAATGGTAGCAGCAGTTCTAAACTGTTATTGTGACAAGCGCTTGGCGTTCAAGAGTTAAGTTGTTTACCAATAACTAAATACCATAGTAAGATTTGAACCACGATGTAAATTTCTCTAATCCTACTTCAATTGGTGTACTTGGTCTGAACCCTACATCTCGAACGAGATCGTCAACATCGGCATATGTGATTGGAACATCACCCGACTGCATTGGCAAAAAGTTTTTCTGTGCTTTTTTACCCAAATGATTTTCTAGCACTTCAATAAAGTATAGTAGTTCTACAGGTTTATTGTTGCCAATATTATAGATTTTGTAAGGAGGAATTCTGGTGCTGGCATCTAAATCTGGTGTAGGGATTTTATCAATAACTCTCACCATACCTCTAATAATATCGTCGATGTAAGTAAAGTCTCGTTGCATCTTGCCATAATTGAATACGTTAATTGGTTCACCTGCCAAGATGGATTTTGTAAAGGAATAGTAAGCCATATCAGGACGGCCCCAAGGTCCATATACTGTAAAAAAGCGTAGCCCCGTAGCTGGAAGGCAATACAGATGACTATAGGTGTATGCCATCAGCTCATTAGCTTTTTTTGTGGCGGCATAAAGGCTGATGGGGCGATCAACATTGTCATTTACGGAAAAGGGGATCTTAGTATTGGCTCCGTATACAGAACTTGAAGAAGCAAAGACTAGATGTTTGACTTGGGAATGACGGCAACCTTCCAGAATATTAATGAAGCCGCTTAGATTAGTGTCTGTGTAAGCATGAGGATTTTTGATGGAGTAGCGCACACCTGCTTGAGCAGCTAGGTTGACTACAATATCAAACTGATGATCTCTAAATAATTTAGCTATGCCTTCTCGCTCTGCTAAATCTAATTTATAAAATCTAAAGTTCTTATTTTCTTGGAGTTGCTGAAGGCGATCGCATTTGAGTTTAACATCATAATAGTCGTTTAAATTATCTAAGCCTACAACTGTATCGCCTTTAGATAGCAGTTTTTGACAGAGGGAAAAACCAATGAAGCCTGCTACACCTGTAACTAGAATAGAACTCATAGTCTTATCTTATTTTTTTAATTTTGTCTGCTAGTATGCGATCGTAGATTAGTCTGATTTATTCCACCATTAAGTTAGTATCAAATAGTTGCCGTAGTTGCACTTGGATGCTAGAGCAACGGACACTGTATCTAATTTGACGACTTTGGCAGAAGATTTTGTTAGGCAGAATTTACAGCATATTTATTTTCTCTATCTGTTCACCCAATTGACGCCGTGCTGATTCAAGGACTTGGGGATCTTGTGTCCAATTGCGCCAATCACGCCCAACTAACTTACTAACCTTTAATGCTCGGTCAGTTTGACCTAGATTTTTCAGTATCTCTACATATTCATAGTCCTCAACGCCCTCTCTCAACCATTTCAGCCTTATAGACGGAACTACACCTTTAACCCCAACTTGCTCTCCGGGGTAGACTAACATCCCATCACCTGGGTAGAAACGATTATTATCATTTTTAACAAAAAAGGTATTAATATCGTTCCAAGGATTTCTAGTCCACAGATCAACTCGCCAGTATAACAATCCTGTTAGTCCCAAACTCTGACTAAGAAAACCGGGCTGAATTCTGAAATTAAGAGGTGCAAAATCAATCTGCCATTTAGGTGAATAACCATCTTGTACCACAGCATTATAAGACCACACCTGATCTCCCTTTCGCAAAACTTGCGAGATCCGATTGGCAAACTTTTCATAATCAATTGGCAAGACAACCCAGATATCAACAGCTGAACGCCCTGTTCCTGATCCATCATCATAGAGATCAGGAACGGGAGGCATCACAACCAAGTTTGCAAATCCAGCTTTATGAATAGCGTACCCCCACTTCTTCATCGGCTCATAGAGATTTGTACAATCGCTAATTTCGTCTGCGGAATAAACATACTTAAATAAATCTGGTTGATGAAGTGCAGCCTCAGCTAGAATATCCGTTACCGATGGAGCTTGAGACATCCGACAATTGCCAAGCTCGGCTCCACTCCAAAAACCTAAATGAACTGATTTGAAACCCCATCGATCAATGAGTTCCCGTTCCAACTTTAGGTTGGGATTAGAATTGAATTGGGGATTAAGCTTATGCCTGAGAATTTCCTCTGATGCTTGTTTAGTTTGATCTCCGTAAAACAAAAAAGCGGAACTGAGTGACGGCTGTAGAGGTAATTCAAAGTCCCATACTCTAAAATTGATCTGACCAGTACTTTTTCCTTGATCGCTGGTAACGGTAAATGTACCCCTATATTGACCTGCAAGCGCATCACGAGGCACAAATATATCAACCCAAATAGGCTGATTCTTGCCAGCATCTAGATTAAACGGAACAGCATCTAAGCTGGCACCAGTTATATCTCGTTTTTTTAAAGGATCTACAAAGGGAATCAATCCATCAGCATACCAACTTTTACCTAAAGGTTTATTAGTTCCTCCAGGGTGTGGGCTGGGATTGTTGACATAGACATAATGTTCTCTATAAAGCGTGATGTTACTATTTGGAATAATATAATTGTTTGCACTGCTCAAATTAGAAATAGAGACATTCACATTAGTAAGACTGTTTCTATATGCTTGAATACCAATTTGAAATGGTTCATATTCTCCACGAGCAGCGTACAGTGTAATATTAGTTGAGCCACCTGTACGATCTGTAACTCCAATTCGCTCCATAGCTGAAGCAGACCAGATTATAAGGGGTGATAAAGATGATCCACTGACAGATGTGTATAAATATAAATGTGCCGATAGAATTAATGTGATTAATAATAACAAAAAATTGATTCTTTTCAACATATCAATTTAATAAATTATTTTTTGATTGCAAGATAAATTTTTTACAATTTTAAATCCATAGTTATCTATTATAGATTGAGGTATCAAAAATATCGATTATTTAGTACCTGTTATGCTAAATTATTAGTTAAATTCCAGAAATTGTTTAAAGAATTAAGAAATATAGGCAAAAAATCCCAATGGCTATCAAAACTTTAAAATGTTAGTGAATAATGGTTGTTTTTATTATCTATCATTCATAATAAAGGGAAATTAAGGAGAGTAATAATTCGATTAAAATTACAACATACCACTTTTCAAACAACCTCTAAGTCAGAGCAACTCCTTGCATAAAATCTGGTTTGGGAACCTTCAATAAATCCAATATAGTTGGAGCTATCGCCAGCAGAGAAACTTTCTCCTTATGAATCGAATGCTGATAGCTTGGTTGGCGAATCCATAAAATACCATCTGGGTGATGCATACCACTTTTAATATCTTCTATTTGGTAAAAAATATTAAATAGTGGTATTGATTTTTCGCTGTTAGCAATATTCAAAATAGCATTTTTTGGGATTGATTCAAAAATTCCACAGCCACCAAAAATATCTTTACCATTGCGTCTTAATCGCATTATTGGACGCTGATTTATTTGTAACTTTATCAGTTTTTGTTCTGCGTCAGTTGCGTCTTGTTCATTTTCAAATCTGATATGAAATTCTTCAGCCATTACAGGAGAGCTAATATATTTACTTTTAACACCTGCAAATTCTAAGAGGCTTTCAAACTTACGCGGTCTACAAAAACGTTTTCCTCCAGTTTCCTCATATGTCAAACAAGGCTGTTGACTTAAAGCTGTAGACAAAATTAAAGTAGTTTTATCATCTAATAAATTCAGAAATTTGCCTATCAGTTTATCCATTTCTTGATAGCCATACAAAATTGCATTTTCATATTCCGCTTGTTCTTTTTTTGATGGTTTGATTTTAAATTTATCTGATTCCATATTTCGCCAGTACATATGTTGAAAATGAGCTGTACTATTGATGAAAAAAGTAGAAAAATTGGGTCCAAACTTTTGGTAGTACCAACGAAATAAATCAAACTGAAGTTTGTCTGCAAGAGTTGCACGTTGCCAACGGTATTTTCCTGCAATTTTCTCACGAATAAGCTGTTGAATAATAGCGCTAATAGTATTTAATGAAAGTCCGTGACTACTCATAAATCCCAGAAATCTCAAATAGTCTGCACGACTAAAAGGAACAGAATCATTCGTGTGTTCCTGGACTTGTTTTTGGACAAATCGAAAGTATGGTAATAGTTCCTCAGAGTTAGGAGCTACTTTTGTACTCCAAAAATCTGGCATGATATATCCAGTTAATGGGTAGTTATAGGTCACATTCATACTGCCACAAATCCATACTTTCAAACCTGCATCTGAAAGAATATCCCAGATGGATTTTGACTTGAGCTTATATCCGTCATCCAGAAGAAATACTTGATGTTCGCTATAAGGGACACCGGAATGTACTGTCACCCATTGAATCCAAGGTTCTAGAAATGGCGCTTCTTGTTCCGCATCTGTTGTATAAACTTCTGATTGTTCATATAGTTTCTGGAAGTTAGGTAATTTTCCTTCTTCAATAAAACGCTTTATTAAAGAAGGACAAAGTTCGTTAAATTCTAATAAAATGACAGAATTATCTGAATTCATAGTAAATCCTAAATTAATTAATAATCACGATTTGTTCAGTATTTCTTTAAATCAAAAAAACATTATCTGATTTTCGTAAATTATCTAAACGTCAATAATATCACACATTTAGCTATATTTACCATCTACTAATTTTTAAAATATTCTGACGAAAACTTTGATAAGCATATCCTGCAAAATGTGCAATCAGCATTGTTAGTAAAGAAACTACACAATAAAATGAACAAGTTAGACGAGAAGGAACTTTATTTATATCACCACGCCAAATTTCTTGGCTGAAGGTTTTTTTAAATTTCCAAGTTACTCTCAATCCTTCTAGAATTATAGAACACAAACCACCTATTAATAATAGTATTATCAAAGGTCGTATAATTTTCACGAAACAACTAATTATTCCCAAAAGAATAATTCCAGAAATTGTTAGGAATGGTAACTTTCCTCGAATTGGTGCCGATTTAGGATGTTTTGTTGATGTGAGGTATCTACCTCTTCCATATTTGAAATATTGAATTAACAGAGATTTCCATGTATTTCTGGGATAGTACCAGACTTTAATTTGAGAACTCACGTAAACTGCACCGTAAGTTTGATCCATCAATTTATGCTGGAGTTCAGCATCTTGACTTGGTATTTGATTCATATCAACAAATAGCTTCTGCAACCTTAGATTCAATTCAGCATCTTCATTTGTTATTGCATTAGTGCTGTATCCAGATACTGCAAGCAGTATTTTTCTCCAAAAACAACCAGGGAAAAGAGTGTCAGCATAGCCATCATAATCAGGATTACGATGCTTTGCGCTTCCTCCTCCTAAAACACTTTTTGATGCTAGTGCTACTCCTGCTTGAAAAGGTGTTTTAGCAGCAAAACGAGTTGCTCCACCTATATTGAGGGCTTTGGATTCCAAAAGTACTTGCACACATTTTTCAATGTAGTCAAATGCATAATCTGAGTGAGCATCTGCTCTAAGAAAAATATCGCCTGTACAATGTTGCAAAATTAAATTGAGTCCTGCAGATTGAATTTTTTGAGAATTATGTAAAAGTTGCACTCGTGAATCTTCTTTTGAGAGACTTTGAATGATATCCTGAGTACCATCAGTACTCCCACCGTCTGCAATCATCACTTCACTTAAGTTTGGATAAGATGTTTCCAGAAATGAACGCACAATTTTTTCTATACAATCTGCTTCGTTATAAACAGGAATAGCAAGGGAAACAGAAGGTAAATTAACCATTATAGTGTAAGAATATGGGTTTATAAATCAAATATGATCGCTTTATGAGACTGAAAGTTTAGATATTCTTTTTCTTAACTATGACAAATTTTCTGAAGTGTATTTCATGCTAATATTTTTGAGTATTAATACTGCTTGTCAATAATCATTTCTGACCATTGTTCCTGAAGATTTTTAATAATGAGATCGATATCAAAATTAGTTTTAAGGTATTGATAAGCAATTTTAGACATCTGATTCATCTTTTCTGGATTTGAGAAAGCTTGTTGAACTTGTTTAGCAGCACTGTCCACATCACCTTGTTGAACAATATAACCATGCACTTTATCATTAATCAGTTCTTCAATTCCGGGTGTGTAACTTACAACACACAAACAATGACAAGCCATTGCTTCCTTCACTACATTTGGAAGTCGTTCTGCCAATGACATAAATAGAAAAACTTCCGCTCCTGCCATCTCTTCAAAAATTTCTTCGTGAGTAACAAAACCTCGAAAGTTAACAGCATGGCGAATACTAAGAGAGTGAGCTAAAACTTCTAATTTTTTTCGTTCTGGTCCATCTCCTAAGATTACAAGAGATGCATCAGGCCAATCTCTCAAAACTTGGCTAAAAGCTTTTAATACATTATCAAATCCTTTATCTGCAATTAATCTTCCCACAGTCACAAGACGTCGTTTAACTTTCTCTGTTTTGGTTGGTATTTTGTTGAAATCGACCCCATGATAAGACAATAAAATATTCTTTTCAGATATGCCATATTTTGCAATTTCTGGAATATTAGCTGCTGTAATTGTTTGAATTAGATCGGCATTCCGAGCAACTGACCCAGTATAAGAATCCTTAGAGTTAAACTCTGAATAATAAACGTCATGAGCAACAAATGATATTGATACAACGATTTGCGGTAGCTTGCTTTGTATCAAGTATCCCACCAAAGAAGGAAAATGAGACCAGTATAAATGGACAACATCTGGATTCTGCCGTCGAGCGAAATCATATATCTGTAAACTACGAGGAACAAGGATTAAACTCTTAAAAAGATTAAGAGGTCTTTTCCAGGCATGTTTTAAGAGCCAGAAAATAAAATCAACTAAGAGTAGGGGTTGTGTTAAACCAACCCACATTCCATGCAGGCTATCCATCATGGAGTTATGAGTAATCCATATATCTGTTAAAGCTCGCTCTACTACTAGCTGTGAAAATAGTTGATGTTTAAGGCGAAGACCGTGTACCGCAACCTTCACACCAGTTCTTTGCAAAGCAATAACATCATTACAAGCAAAGGTTTCTGATGGAAGTGGAAATCCCATAGTGATGATCCAGATTTTCATTGCTACAATTACATCCTTTAAGATTATAAAAGGTTATTTGTATGGAAAAACTAAGTTGCTGACATAAGGTTGAAATCGATAGGTCGTAAAACTCGAATTATGAACATTAAAAATGATGTTCAAGCCATGCTTGAAACATCAAAATGTTCCACAAACTATATTCCCAGTTTCGAACACCTGACAGATGCTCAGTCCATCTTTGGCGGATGGGCTGTGGGTTAAAGAATCCTTCTTGCTGCAAACGTCGCTCATCCAAAAGCGCTTCTGCCCAATCGCGCAATGGACCGCGCAACCAGTCACTGATTGGCACACCAAACCCCATTTTGGGACGATCTATCAAATGTGGTGGAATATAGCGGTACAAAACTTGGCGCAACACCCACTTAGTCTGGCTTTCTCTAATTTTCATTGAATGGGGAAGTTGCCAAGCAAACTCTACAACACGGTGATCTAATAAGGGAATTCGCCCCTCTAAACCAACTCCCATACTGGCTCGATCAAGTTTTACCAAAATATCGTCAGGTAAATAGGTTTCTGTGTCGAGGTACATCATCCATTGGGTAAAGTCTGGTAAGGCTGCCCAATGTTGCTGAGTATTGAAGATTGTTTGAGGTTCTTTCCCATCAATTACAACTGCTGACGGTTCTTGCCAGTCGGAATCTAACTCCATATATAGAATTTCTGGAGTTTCAGTCCTCAAAACCTCACAAGCCCGGTTGAGTTTGTAGCCCAAGTTGATTAATTTGGGTCTGGTAAGTGATGCTAGCCGCCCATCATTAGAGCTTCGTCCCCAAGTTTGTGACTCTAAACTGGTTAAAGTTTGGGCAACAGTTTGACGAATTGTTGTGGGTATCCAACTCACTTTTTGCCAGAGGCTTTGTCCCCGCAAGTAACGTTCGTATCCGCCAAACAACTCATCACCACCATCGCCTGACAAACTTACCGTCACGTCTTGCTTGGCCAATTGTGAAACCAGAAAGGTAGGAATTTGGGAGACATCTGCAAAGGGTTCATCGTAAAGGATTGGGAGCTTAGGAATCGTTGCCAGCGCTTCTTCTGGCGTGACATACAATTCAGTATGGTCTGTACCAAGGTGCTGGGCGACTGCTTTTGCGTATTCTGCCTCATTGTAGGTATCTTCCTGGAATCCAATGGTGAACGTTTTAATCGGTTGACTACTCTGAGCCTGCATCAGCGCCACCACAGTAGAGGAGTCAATACCACCGGATAGAAATGCACCTAGAGGAACATCCGCAACCATGCGTAATCCAACTGCATCCCGCAACAATGAGTCAAGATGGATTATGGCATCTTGTTCTGAGCCGATAAACGGATCGGCGATACCGGATTCTGCCACTGTTTTAATAGACCAGTAAGATTGGGGTAAAGGATGATGCGCTTCCCCCTGCCAACTGAGTGTCGTTCCAGGGGGCAACTTATAAATTCCTTTGTAGATGGAATAGGGCGTAGGGATATATTTCAATCGCAGAAACGAAGTTAAAGCATCTCGATCAATTTCTGGTTGAAATTTGGGATGGGCAGCTAGGGCTTTTAATTCCGAACTGAAGACCAGGGTTTGCCCCAGCCAGCCATAGTACAATGGTTTTTCCCCCAAGCGATCGCGCCCTAAATGCAATATCCTTTCTTGTCGATCCCAAAGGGCAAAGGCGAACATACCGTTAAACTGTTGAATCGCGGCTTGTAGTCCCCATTGACAAAAGCTTGCCAACATGACTTCGGTATCAGAATGTCCTCGAAACGAATGCCCTAATTGTTGTAACTTCTGCCTGAGTGCTAAGAAGTCGTAGATTTCCCCATTAAAAACAAGGATATAGCGACCATTAGCAGAGATCATTGGCTGATGCCCCTCCGGTGAGAGGTCTAAAATTGCTAAACGTTGATGTCCTAGAGCTATCCCTGGGGTTGCGTCAACCCAACAACCGGAGTCGTCTGGTCCTCGGTGCCGGAGGGTGCGTGTCATTTCCTTGGCGATCGCTTGTAAGGAGTCAGAATTCATTTGTGCTGTTGGGTCTAAAAATCCAGTAATTCCACACATTTATTGAACCAGTAAATTGCTTTTCGTTTATGAGTTGTGCATCAATCATGGAGAATTAATCTAAAGCATCTATTCACGCAGTTGACTGTCAGACAATGCTGTAGTTCTATATTCTCTTAAGCTACTGACTTGGTTAGGACAAGTTTGACTCATCTCACTCATCACAGCCATCAATGCAAATGAAATTAGAAAAAAATTCAAACTTAAAACCGTATGACAAAAAAAGCTGGAAACCAAAATAAACACGGCAAAACAAATTCCGATCTTGCGTGTCTCGCCGCGAGCGCGATGAATGACGGAATATATTGCTAAAGGCAAAATGAGAATTCCCAAAGCACCATACTCAGCCAAATGTTGTAAGTACATATTGTGGGTAGAGATGGTAAAACGAGTTATGCTATAATCGTAAGTTGATCCAACTCCATAACCAAAAATCGGACGTTCCAAAAACATCTCCCAACCTTTTTGGGCTACTTCCTTACGTTCTAGAGCCGAAGCATCTTCAACTGTTGACCCGTCGATCACACCTTCCAGCCTTCCCAAACCATTGGAATCAAGTAGTTGGTTCCAGCTATCTCCGGTATCTCCAAACCCAAAAAATAGAAGTACCACTATTCCTAAAATCCATAATATAAACTGCTTGAGATAAATGACGCGAGTCAGGCTCAGAGTGATGACTGTAATAGCCCAACACAACATGCCTGCTCTTGAGAGAGTTAGGACAATGCCAAATCCAACTAGTAGTATCCAAAAAACGCGAAATTTAGGTGGAAAAATTCTTACTGTAAAAATCATCCCCAGTATCAGTGAACTAGAGCAGTCATTGGGATTGAGATACAAACCTGTAGCGCGACCTTCAACAAGACCACCAAAAGCAGATTGATCGATAGAAAACTGGTAAAAATTATTAATAATTCCTACCAAGGTGGCAATTATGATCGCACGTCTCGTCCAGCACAAAACTTGCTGGTGCATAAACAAAAAAGTCGTTACCAATAAAAAAACTGACGAAAAAGATCGATCTATTAATGCTCTAGATGAGGCTTCAGATAAAGGAAAGAATGAGTATGAAATGGCTGTAACAATGAAGTAGCCTAAGCACCAATAAAAAACAGAACGAGGAAAGTGATTCAGCTTTTGCAAAAAAAATAAGGGGATGCAAAAAGCAAAATAAGGTAGCATCCATCCTACAGGGCTAATAGCCAATTCGCGTACAACTAAATATCCATCTAAACGTGTGTAAAAGAAAAATATGACACCAATAGCTAGCAAGCCTTGATAATAGAGTAGTCGGTTAAATGTTTCCGTGGTTGACATATTAAAAGTTAAGTTATTTTTCACACTTTTTTATATATCTATAGCTTCTGCAATCTTAGTAACAACAGAAGAAATGTCAATACTTATAACACTCAAGCTCAACGGGGTCTTTTTCGTCTTTGACTGGAGCGTATTATTAGATATGGTATGGAATCTGAGATGTTGTATAGAAAAATTTTCATCGTTTGTGAAAACTTTTTCTCGACGAAAATATGCACTGCATACGCCGCAATAATAACAAGAAATACAGTAACCCAAAATAATAAATGTGGATTAATTTTTGGATAAGCAATATTAAAAATCATAAATCCAATATTTTGGTGAAGAAGATAAAGTGGGTAAGTAATAACACCAGCAAATAGCCAGCGTTTGCCACCAAAAAAACCTGTCTGTCTCAAAGAAACCAAGCACATTACTAAGAAGAATACTGTGATAATTACCGCTACTACATGACTATTTATATCCGTTCTATAATGTTCCTCAATGCTTGGCAACCTATTTATGGCTTCATATATCGCTAGACCCCACGAAAAAATAATTATCAAAACTCTTGTCAGAGAAATTCGTTGAGACCAAACCATGAAATAGGCAGCACCAGCGATGAAATATGCCGAATAATCAACTATCAGAAGTTCACGAAACTTGCTTATATGGAATACTTCAAGAGCAACTGATGCGATTAACCACAGAGTTATAAATAGCTGCGCCTGATGAATTCTTCCAATAATCAATACCGCCGCAACTAAAGCATAAAACTTTATCTCCACAAACAAAGACCAATATGCTCCATCAATGGGTGGTACATTGACAAAGCCGCTTAACATGGTCATATTAATTAGATATTGATTTATAGTTGCCGAATATCTCGCTCCACCAATGGTGAGAATCATTATAAATGTAATTGTGCAACAGGCCCAAAAAGCTGGGTATAGTCGAACTATTCTGGAAATAATAAAGCTTTTCAGGCTGGCGCTGGAGGCGGTCATTAAGATGACAAATCCGCTAATCATGAAAAAAAGGTCAACACCAAGATATCCATACTTTGCAAAGGGAGAAAGTAGCGGATATGGCATAACAGACATATCATCAGCAGCGAAACCCCTAAATCCATAGTGAAATAGTACAACCGCCATCACTGCAAGAATACGCAGCAGATCAATTTCATTGACTCTAGTATTTTTCATGTGTAATTAGGCTTAATTAATTGTTATTAAATAAGCTCAAAAGATTAAGCTCAGTCTTAAGTAAAAGTTGCGATACTGAAAAATTTTCAACAATTCGCTGTCGGATTTCGGACTGAGCGTAATTCCCAGTAGTCAATTTTGCGATTAATTGCATCACAGCAGTTTTCAAAGCTTGTGGATCGCCAGGTGGGACGATAATCCCCTGGTTACCCACAATTGATGCAGAATCGCCCACATCTGTGACTACACAGGCCTTTCCACAAGCCATTGCTTCACCGATAGCATTAGAAAAACCTTCCCCATAGGCAGAGGCAGAAACAACGATATCTAATGCGTTATAAACCTCAGGCATATCTAGCCGTGCTCGTGCCCAGATTACCTGTTCAGCAATGCCAAGCTGATTTGTTAGTTCATATAGTTGTATTGCGTAGTCTTGCTGTAGTCCTCCACCAATACAAACAAAGCTTACATCTTGGCGTTCTTGAAAAAGGAGGGCTGCGGCTTTCAGAAAAGTCGAATGATCTTTCATAGGGTGAAGTCGTCCGATCAAGCCAATTAAAATTTTATTTGTTGAAACACCCCACTCTTGACGAACAGTTGTTCCTGCTTGTGGGTCGTGTTTAAAGTAATCAACATCAATTCCATTGGGAATCACGATTGTTTTTTTTGCTGGGAAGCCTTTGGACAAATGATACTTTTGACCAGCATAGGAATTAGCAATAATTAGATCGGCAAACCGAGCCAATTTCCTTTCTAGGTAAAGAATTAAATTTACCCACCGAGAAATGTTCTTGCCTGTTCCCCAATTAGAATGACGAATTCCCCAAACCATCTTAGTAGTTGGAAAAAGAGGTTTTAAGAAAATCGTTACTATATTAGAATCTGGCAAATAGCTATGTAATACATCAGGTTGAATAGACTTTAGTTGTTTTAATAACCTCCCAAAGAAATCGACCATATCCCAACGATCTTGTTTTTCTAAAAACAGAATTTTTATTGGTGTTCCGCTAAACTCCACCTCAGAATGAGCATCTCGATAAAAGCATAAAATAGTCACTTCAAAACCTTTTTGACTTATAGCTTTTGCTAAGGTGGCTAGTTGTTTTTCAGCACCGCCGCCACCTGAACGTTCGAGGGTTCGGATCAGAAAAGTAATCTTTTTCATTAGATTATCAGTGTCATGGGGATGATGATATAGGATTGATTCTAATCATTAATCAAGATTGAATTTGCTTAGTGAACACAAACTCATTGCACCCATGACCTCCAGCACAGGTTTTCAGCTTTTCTAAAGAATACCCGCGAGTCTTATAGAAATTGAAAATTTCTTCAGGTTTAGCGACTTCAAAAGGTAAGCCACCCAGCCAATCAAACCAGTCATAAATCCAAGACATACCTCTAGACTTTTGATAATCTGTATATTCCTTAATTGGGTTTCTCAATCTTAGAATATCGATCACTAATTTGACCAGAATACGGTATGAAATGAAAATGGTAGACAAGAGTACTTTACCTATAAAACTGGAACAATAAATTTGTTTAACAAAACGCCAGCGTTTTGACTGATTACCTTGATCGTTGTATATTGAAATGAACAGAAGACCACCATTACGAACTAGTAAATCAACATTTTCTAGAGCTTTCCAGATATTACCTGTATGATGTAATACTCCCCATGAATAAACAATGTCAAATTGTCCCAAAGAGATCAGATAATCAATATCGAGAACTGAACCTTTAGAGATCGTCCAGTCCAAGTCCTCTGGGTAATATAGACGTTTGAGTTCTTGCGTACAGGCAACAGAAGCGGGATCGTAGTCAAATGAATAAACTTTTGCTCCTAAACGACGAGCGGCTAGAGAAAAGAGTCCACTGCCAGAACCGATATCGAGGAAATTTTTTCCAGCTAGCCCCTCTAGGGTCAACATCTGTTTCAGTGAATGTTCTGCTTCTACAATTCGTTCCTCGTTTAGAACAGATAAATAATTCTGCCAATTCTGACCAAATTCAAAACGCTTTCCTTGTTTAATTTCCTGAGAAAAAAAAGAATTCATTGGTTTCGGTCTCCTATATTTAAT
The DNA here is from genome assembly GCA_964252435.1 of uncultured Nostoc sp. Taxonomy (GTDB): domain Bacteria; phylum Cyanobacteriota; class Cyanobacteriia; order Cyanobacteriales; family Nostocaceae; genus Nostoc. Next base: position 10,848 of record CAXUOL010000007.1, on the reverse strand, counting down.
GACTTGATTGTCACTTGATTAATCAGATACTCCCACTGCTGCATGACAGTATCTTGGCTAAACCTTGATGTAATCTCTAATGCTCGATTAGCCAAAGAATGACGCTCTGACTGACTCGAAATTAATCGATCCATTGCACTGGCAAGTGCAATTACATCTTCATTTGGTACTAACAAACCATCTATTTCATGACGAATAATTTCTTGTATGCTGCCACTAGAACAATTTGTCGCAATGACAGGCAACCCACAAGCCATTGCTTCACAAAGTACATTCGGGAATCCTTCATACCGGGAAGATAAGATAAAAAGATCCGCCTGCTTCAGGTAATCATGTGGATTTTTAACTTGTCCTGGAAAGAATACATCTTCAGAAAGTCCTAAATGGTCGCGTAATGCCTCTAGCTTTTGTCGTAATTCTCCTTCTCCTAGAATTGTTAAAGTCCAATCCGGATATTTTTGTTTTATCTGACTAAAAGCTTGAAGTAATAGATCAAATCCTTTTTGTGGAACTAACCGCCCAATCGCAATTAATGAAGGGTGAGGATTATAATTGGACAATGAGTGAGTTATTGGTGATAACAGAACTGGATTAGGAATAATTTGAATCTTTGTTTGTGGAAGATTTGAAAAGTAGTTTGCTATCTTTTTAGTCTGGACAACAAGAGCACTAGCAGATGGATAAGTCCAATTTCGTAGTTGACTCCACGCCAAATCAAGAAATTCATACTCTGGATCAACGCGTTCTGAAATTATGACAGGAATATTGAGTCCTCGTGATGCAAGTAGAGAAAGTACATTCGCGCCAGTTATAAAACTAATAACGGCATCTGTCCGAATTGATCTGATCTTTGAGCGCAAGATTTTGATCCGGGTTAAGGTGTTCCAAAAAGCCTCTAAAAAATTGTGGGATTTTCCAGCAATTCCAAGTGGAATCAGATGAATTTTAGAATTTAATTGGTAAAAAGGTGGCGTTGATCCGTCATCAAAGGTTAGCAGAGTAATCTGCCATCCTTTAGCAGCCCAATAATTCGCCATATTAGAAATTACTCGTTCAGCACCACCAGCAGGTAGGGAACTGATAATGAAGGTAATATTCATGAATTTAGGTAATGCATAATATAGATACAACAAAGACCAAGTATTTATCTCAAACTTACTTATAAATCATAACTATATTCTTTGTGATGTAAAATATAAGAGGATAAAAAATTCCAATGTGCATACAACTAATTGATTTTTAGGCTATTATGGAAATATTTATCCGTGCATTAGAAAATTGACAATTTTTTCAAGTGCTTGTTTGCGAAGAACAGGACGTATAAGAATGCAAATAAGTACACACAACTTGTTGATAATGCAATTCCTTGAATTCCAAACCATTGCATGAATAGATAGTTTAAGCCAATATTGATCAACACATTAAATACCGATACCCACATCAAGATGTGATTAAAGCACAGGGAGGTCAGAAGTTTGACAACAAAAATACCCCCAATATAAAAGGGGATTTGCAGTGCATAGGCAGATAAGATTTGTGCGACCAAATGAGTCTCTTGGGCAGTAAACGCGCCTCGTTGGAAAAGTAACTGGATTATTGGCTCAGACAGAAGTACCAAAAGCCCTGTAAAAGGAACTGTAATCAGGAAAATCAACTTGAGATAGGATCGCAAGGTATGATGGACTCCTTGCCAATCACTCAATGCAACCATTTTTGAAAGATAAGGAATAGCCGCAGTACTGATGGCAGTAGCTCCTAACATTAGGGGAAATGAACTCACCCGACTAGCATAATTGAGAGCAGCGACACTTCCAGGTATTAACATAGCAGCCATCGATTGGTCTACCAGTACAGTACTGCACATTAAAAATGACCCCATTATTGCAGGTATGTATAGTTTAATAACTTGCTGTAAGGCTGGAGTCCATCCAAACCATTTGGGTCGTAGCATAATACCACGCCGAAGTAGGACAACCCCCAAAAGTGTCATCTCTAAAATTGCTCCAACCACTAGCCCGATGGCTAAAGCAAAAATCCCCAGCGATTGCCCAAATAAAAGCAATAATATAATCGTTACTGCGGGTGTCAAAATAGGGGATAGAGCAGCTAATGTAAACCGTTCTCCCGCATTCAATACGGCACTCAACAGCACGATGATGCCGCTTAATAGAACAAGCGGCGTGGTGACGTAAAGCAGCTTAAACGTCAGAGCTAATTTTGCAGCACTAAATCCTACCGTCATCCACGGTAAATAAATGGGAGCCATTATGATGATGAATAGAGTCATGCTTCCGAGAAGCGTTAGACTACAGAGGATTGAACCAGAGAGGAGTTTTTCTGCTGCTTTGTTTCCTTCCTGTTCTCTAACTTTAATATAGGTTGGGATGAGTGCAGCATTCAAAGAGCCTGCAACGACGTTAACGATAAAGTCAGGGACAATAGCAGCAATTAAAAATGCATCTACAAAATCACTCGTGCCAAACTTCCAAGCGACAATCGATTCCTTAGAGAAAGCAACTACTTTGACTAATATTGTGCATATAGCAACGACGATTGCAGCACCTAAAATCTGACGATTGATAGAACCGCTAGTGAATTTATTCCAAAGTTTTAATCGTCGTTTTATTTGGAAAGTCTTCATTACTTTAGTTTTTGATTATGCTTATTGATGAATTGTTTGATTACATTCAGAGGGATATTTATATTCATATTTTTTATAGAGTTTTTGTGTTCATCTCAGGTTAGGTCATCAAACTTGGATTCTGCCAGCAACTTTTTTTTAGTTTTGACGATCGCGATCGCACTAAAGCTACTGGGAATATAGCTTCAACAAAAGCTCACAAATCACGAGCCTCGAATCTTAGGCAAACTTATCTGACTCAAAGCAGACCTTTTTTTACGGTCAGACCCTCTAGAGTGATAGTAACCAGACCCGCTTTCAGTAGTAACCCCATTCACCACCATTCCTAAAACGTGCGATCGCGCTTGCTTTAACATTGTCTTTGCAGTTTTGGCAACGGTTAAATCAAGCACTCCTGGACGTACAACTAGCAATATCCCATCCACCATCTTGCTTAATATCAAGGCATCACCAAACAAACTTAGTGCTGGAGTATCAATAATTACACAATCATAGTTTTGAACTGCCTCTTGGATCAATAAAGACATCTGCTGCGAGTCTAGTAGTGCTGCCGGATTAGGCGGAATTGTCCCAACAGTTAGCACATCTAAGTTAATCATTACTTCTTGGGTAGTGCGGGGAAACTCTGCTTCACCGACTAAAATATTACTCAGTCCTACCAAGTTGGGTAATTTCCACATTTCTTGTTGGCAAGAGTGCCGCATATCTGCATCTATCAATAGCACTTTGCGCCCCATATGTGCTTTAGCTATTGCCAGGTTAGATGCCACAAATGACCTGCCTTCACCTAGAGTTGAACTAACCACAGCAATTACTTTCAGCGGTTTATCAAAAACGGTAAAATCCAACTTTGTCTGAAGCATCTCAAACGCTGAATTTGCTGCCGAGGAAGGATTGTCTCTCACTGGTAGTTCTAATAAAGACTCAGTGTTACCACCTTTCGATTTTTGACCCAAGTGAGGAATTGTAACGAGTAAGGGATAATCAAATAGCTGTTGAGCTTGCTCAATAGTTTTCAGAGATCGATCCATAGCTTCCAACATTAAAGCTATCCCCACACCTAGTAAAATTCCCAAAAATCCACCCAAAATCAGGTAGAGTATAATTTTGTTAGCTGCTTTATCAGGAACTAAAGCCATAGATACCACTTGTGCATTACCAACATTCTGATTGACAACGACATCTACTTGTTGCGATTGCTTTAGTAGTTCTTCATAAGTTCCTCGTGCTACTTGCAACTGTCGCTCTAACTGTTGCTGTTTTTGTTGCAATTTGGGTAAGACACCCAACCGTTTTTGGGACATTGTGTATGCATCCTGCAAAACCTTAATTTGATTGGCTAATGCTGAACGTTCCACATCCGACTGTACCAACTGAGCAGTTAGAGTCTGCTTGAGTTCCCCCATCTGTAAGTTTTGCGTTGGTACAGATTTTTCGCTGCCTGCATTTTCCGAAACTCGCATTGCTAACTGTTTTTTGAGAGCTGCTGCTTTTGCCGTCAAATTAACGATCGTTGGATGTTGATTTGTATAGCGAGTCTTTGCCACTGCTAACTCGCTTCCCACTTTCTGATATTCTGTTAGCACCTCCTGCACACCTTTTGATTGACTTAAATTGCCCATATCCACAGCTTGCAGCGAATTTAATTTCAATTGACGTTGCAGAAGTCGTGAGCGAGTCTCGGCATCTACCAAGTTTGACTGAGCTTGAGTTATCTGACCAGATAACTGATTGAGCCTTTCTACACCTGTGGTAGCTTCTTGGTCTAAGGCAATTACCTTGTTTTCTTCTTTAAACTGACGCAAAGCTGCCTCTGCTCTAACTACCCTTGCATCTACCTCAGGCAATTGGTTACTCAAAAATTTCTTTGCAAGTCTTGCCTGGGATTGATTAACGCTAATATTGTTTGCCAGATAATATTTCATCACTGAATTCACAACAGCTGCGGCTTCTTTTGGATCACTACTGCTGTAAGAAATCGCCAAAATATCTGTACCTCGGATACTTTTAACCTTGAGTTTTTTGAGAAACTCATCTATTTTTAGAGGTATTCCTTTCTTATCTGTCAGGCTTAGGCTAGTAATGGTTTTCTTCACTATTGGATTGGAGCGAATTATCTCTGCTTCTGTATCCAATGGGCTGCTTAGTTGAGTTACACCGCTCAACTCTCCAGCTTGTGCCGAGGGAATTGTTAGCAAAGAAACACGGTCAGTTTTCCTGAAAAGCAACTTGCCTTCTGCTTGATAAATTGGTTTTTGCCTGATAGCAATTAAAGCCGACAGTCCAAAAATAGAGGCAGTCACCGCAGCTATGACTAGCCAACGCCTTTTCAGAATCAGCGAGTATTGTTGCAAATCTAAGGAGTTTTGGTCTTCTTGATTAGAGGGCATGGAGTATGTTACGAATACCTGAAATTGTTTTATATTAATTTTGCTTAACAATTTTGGTAGTCCAAGATAGTCCTTTGGACATAATTAGGATTAACTGCTAATTATCTGTATAAAAAATAACCTTTTTCTAAGTGTTTATTGTTTGCTAGATTTACTTAGATTTATCCCAGAAATCTTATCTGAATGTCAAGGTGTTTTAATTTTTTCTAAGTATTTGAGATTACATTCAAAAAAATTTATTCAACTCATTGTTTTATATTAATTTAAGAACAACATTTTAACAGCTTGTATAAGCTTTTACCTTATTTGGTTACTCTGTCAACACCTACTTTAGCAGTAAATATACGCTAATAAATAAATTAAATATAAAGTTTATATTGACTACACTCATGGCATAATGCAAATGTCAAAAGAACAACTTTGAAACCGTAGTGTAGTTCGTACAGCCAATACAAGTTAAGATTTATATCCTACAGATATGCTATACCGACGCACAGATACTTCCCCTCCTAGTTTGTAATGCCTAATCTCCAATTTATTTGAAAAACAGAGCATACGAAATTTCTTATTTTTGTATGTTTTGGCACAATACGGCTAGTCTTTAATATTCCCTTCTTTGAATCTATTGCTGGTTTTAACGAAGAAATCTATATCAGGATACTGAAGAATAATAAAAACCAATGACTTCCACAAGTTATGTTAGTTTACCTACCAATACTAGGCTGCCAAATAGAATCCGCAGCCTACCGATATTACTTTTGTTAGGGGATATTTTTGGGTTGCTAATTTGTTTAGCGATCACACAATGGTTGCGTTTAGATCAACCCTTACATTGGCTAAATCCGTTACCTTATACATTTGTCTGCATGATACTTGCAGCATTGTATCTAGCAGATGCTTACCATCCAGATCGGCAAATTTCAGGTTTAAGAGCGCCTGCTCGCATTATTGTTTGTAGCATTGCGATCGCATTCTTTATTTCTGCCCTAATCTACTTGTCAGGTATTGCCCAACAGAATCCGGTAACGTGGCGGAGTGTCTTTTTACCTAGCCTGGGAATCTTTACCATTTGGGCAGTAATATTGCGGGTGGGAGCAGTGAGATGGGTGCGATCGCACACTCTGAAAAGTCGTTGGTTAATACTAGGATCGGGGGATAATGCCATCAAATTTACACAAAAATTGCTAGAACTTAATCCTTTAGGAAAGTTGACTGTTCTAGCAGAGGAAAACCAAAAAACCATAGACTTACCAAAAAAAAATCTGAGTTATCAGGGAAGCTTGAGCGATTTGTCGCAATGGAGTCAAGAATCCTGGTCTGGGGTTATAGTGACAGCGCAGATAAACTTTTCCAAGTCTCAAGCACAACAGTTAATGCAGATGCGGTTGCGAGGCATTCCGGTTTATACATTGCCAGATGTTTACGAAACATTTTGGTATAAATTACCTTCGTCGCTGTTACAAGATAAATGGTTGGCTTTTAGTCATGGTTTTAACCTAATGCCTGGTTACTTCAGTATGAAACTGAAGCGAGTTATCGATCTGATATTGATCCTGTTTTTACTAGTATTATTTGCACCACTTCTGTTATTGGTTGCATTACTAATTAGACTAGATAGCCCTGGCCCAGTATTGTACAATCAGCAGCGAAGTGGGTTATACGGTAAACCATTTAGAGTTTATAAATTTCGCTCCATGTATCAGGATGCAGAAAAGTTGGGGGCGCAGTGGGCTAGTCAACGCGATTCCCGAATCACCAGAGTCGGATACTGGTTACGTTTGTTGCGTATTGATGAATTACCCCAAATATGGAACGTCTTACGGGGTGAAATGAGTCTGATTGGGCCTCGTCCAGAACGACCAGAATTTGATGTCAAACTCAAAGAAGCGATTCCCTACTATGAAGTTCGCTATTTGGTCAAGCCTGGAATTACAGGCTGGGCACAGGTTATGTATCCCTATGGAGCATCTATAGAAGATGCTTATGAAAAGCTGTCATACGATCTGTACTACATCAAAAATTATTCCATTTGGTTGGATTTAGCGATCGCCTTCAAAACGATTCGAGTTGTTTTGTTAGGTAAAGGTAGATAAGGAAAAAGAAATGAAAAATAAAATATTGGTAACTGGCGGTGCTGGTTACATTGGCTCCCATGTAGTTCGCCAACTAGGAGAAGCTGGTTATGATGTCGTGATCTACGACAACTGCTCTACAAGTTCACCAGCATCAGTACTACACGGAAAACTAATTATTGGTGATTTAGTAGACAGCGGGCATCTTTATCAAGTTTTTGCCCAGCATAAATTCAGCGCAGTCTTACACTTTGCCGCTAGTCTGATTGTTCCAGAATCAGTAGCTCATCCCCTCGACTACTACGCCAACAACACCCGCAACACCTTAAATTTGCTGCGCTGCTGTAGCGTTATGGGTGTTAACAAGTTCATTTTTTCCAGCACAGCCGCAGTCTATGGAGAAGTAAAAGAAAATCCTGTTACTGAGTCGAATCCTACACAGCCCATTAATCCTTACGGACGTTCAAAGTTGATGAGTGAGTGGCTGATCAAGGACTATGCAGCAGTATCTTCACTAAACTATGTAATTTTACGTTACTTTAATGTAGCAGGTTCTGAACCAAGTGGACTATTGGGGCAAATGTCACCGAATGCCACACACTTGATTCGGGCTGCTTGTGATGCAGCACTCAAGCGCAAGCCAGAAGTCCGAATTTTTGGTACTGATTTTCCTACGCCCGACGGAACCGCAATTCGAGACTATATTCATGTTGAAGATTTGGCGACTGCTCACTTAGATGCTTTGGATTACTTAGAAAAAGGAGGGGAAAGCCAAATTTTCAACTGCGGTTATGGGCAAGGATACAGCGTGCGACAAGTTATTGAAAGAGTCAAGGCTATTTCTGGTGTAGATTTTCCCGTTATTGCCGCACCACGTCGTCCAGGCGATCCTGCCTGTGTTGCAGCTTGTGCTGATAAAATCCATAGGGTTTTGGGTTGGCAACCAAAACACAATGATTTAGACAAGATTATCAATACAACCATTGCTTGGGAAAAACAGAAGAGTAATTTGGCAAGTCAAAGGCATATAAATATGGCATATGCATAATTAGAACTGTGACACCAAATTAACCTTGTTCCTGGAATTTAGATAACGTGAATTCGACGGCTCATATAGTGTCCCTATAATTGACTCAATCAAAAAATTTCTTAGAGGTTTTACTACACAAAACCGTCCCTCTTGGAATCGGATAAGCACAGACTTGAACTTTTGTTCAAGGCAGAGAGAGGTTCGTCGAACTTACGTTGACATAGGCATTATCTTTAAATAAAGGCACACAATTACTGATGTTAAAGGCGGCGGATAGTTCAACATCTAACTCAAAACCTTTTTCAATCAACTCTTTACCAGAACTGCATTTTTTCAAGTACCCCAATAAATCTTGCTGGAAAGCCTGAAATGTTTTCACAGCAACTTCGGCTTCTGGTGATATACTGCCATCTAAATAACTGAGAATTGCCCCAGCACCAATTAAATCTTCAAATGCAGGTCGGAGGCTACCATCTTCTTTCCACCTCTCACCGGCAGGAATTACAGCAATTTTATTACCATACTTTTGAGCATACTGCGCCACAGCTTGGCAATTTCGCAAGCAACCAGCCAAAGTTGGTGTATTCCCTGTATGTAAAGTCAGAAAAGAACCATTAGGTGAAGGTAAAACTAGTCTAGTTCCAGCAGGAATCTGAGTCATCGATTTGGGCGAGAGAGAATATCCAGTTGTAGTCCAACGTTGTCTATGACTTGCCAATTCTGCTTGCACTGACTTGGCATAATCTATGGCTGATTCATCTCTCATTGCGTAGGGAAAAATTATCGCCCCATTGTTGGTGGCAATTTCTACGCAGGTAGAAAAAGAGAGAACATCAACTATTACAATTACATCACTGATGGGAGCTAGTTGAGCAACTCCTTGTGACCCCCATTCACAGCGTAAATTAAACTCTGATTGGTTGTAAATCATTGGAGCGATCGCAAAAAATAATATGATAAAAATCAAACCATATATTAAGTAAGGAAGTATAAACAATTAAAAGTTTGTAGTAAGCACAAAGCGTGCTAATTGGAAAGCTTCAGCTTCATTAGGAATTAAAGGTTAGCAGCAAGTAGATCAGCAGTTATAATCAATATAAAACTTCCAGGTTAAAAATATTATGAATTTAACTGTAAAAGTTACCCATTTAACAACTGCGCCTAAGTCAACTTATGATGTGTTGATTGAAAATCAACAAGATGGCGGAGTTAGTGCAATAGTGCTAGGCTTGCCAGATTTTAAAGGTTCTGGTGTGACTAAAGAAGAAGCATTAGAGAAACTAACTCAACTTTTACAAGAGCGTAAACCAGAAATAGTGACTTTGGAAATTGAGCTTCCCCAAACCGAACATCCTTGGATGAAATTTTCGGGAATGCACAAAAATAACCCTCTTTTTGCTGAGGCATTGGAATACATAGAAGCTGAACGGGGTCAAGTTGACTTGGAGAATGAGACAAAGTAAGTATTATGTGGATATTAGATACAGACCATCTGTCATTATTTCAAAATAGTCATCCACTAGTCACACAACGCATAATACAGCAGAACCCTGAAAATTTAGCTATAACAGTAATTACATTAGAGGAGAAAGTTAAAGGATGGCTGAATGTTATAAACAAATATAATAATCAACCGTCTAAGTATGACAAATTAATATGGGGATACAAGGGATTATGGGATGAAATAGAATATTTCAAAAATATAAAATTACTTGAATTTGATACTAAAGCTTGTAATGTTTATGCTGAATTAGTTAGGCATAAAATTCGCGTTGGTACTCAAGATTTACGCATTTCGGCAATTACGCTCTCAGTAAATGGGATTTTAGTTACTCGCAACCGGAAAGATTTTGAAAAAGTTCCTAATTTGCGTTTAGAAGATTGGACTATATATTAAAATTTATAAAATGAAAACTGCGTCATCTAGTACCGATCATCATTTAATCTGAATTTGATCGCCAAAGTAGTTTAATATTTATTAAGTTATACTGGAAAAACTTTCTTTAATTTTTAGTTTATTTACAATACTTTCTTCCAAGAGATGATAGAGAAAATGAGGTGTGTTCAAATTAGCTAATTGTAAAAGTTTGTGATAAACTTGGCAAGCTGAATCATCATTTAAAATCCTGTCATGAATGATTCTTGTCCACTCAGGTGCATTGATCATTAATTGGGGTGCTACTTTAATAAAAGCCGCAATTTGTTCTTCTATATCAAAAGATTCCAGAAAATGAATTAAGCTGAACATCACTTCTGGCTGTTGACATTGATCATCTAAAACAAGATGATATGCAGATAAATTTTGTTCATCAGGATTCTCAGCTATTTTAGCTAAAGCATTTTCAAAGTCGGTAACTTGCTGTTGAGTTTGCATCAAGCGATTTTCTCTTATAATTGTCAATAGGAGTACCTAAAGAAGATATTGTATTAGGATTTTATGCTCCTTATAAACGCGAATTTACTGACTTTGCTGTTGAATAAGTAGCAGGAAATAAGCAATAGTAATCTTTGCCCTAATCATCCACTATCCGCTAAACTCAGAAATGCTGCGTTCTTCCTCATCATGTCCGATTCCCAAACTGTTAGTGCTGCTGTTGCCAAACTCTACAATACTTACCCCTTTCCGCCGGAAGCCCTGTTGGATGAACCACCTCCAGGCTACAACTGGCGCTGGAATTGGCTAGCCGCTCATAACTTCTGCACAGGTCAAAAACC
>CAXUOL010000006.1:44249-46745 GCA_964252435.1 uncultured Nostoc sp. | reverse complement strand
TATTTCAAATTGTTCAAAAGCCTGCCTTCTAAGCTTTTTGACTTTTGACTTTTGAATGCGTGACTTCCGCCTTGCGGTACTAGGTCAATGATTCCTCATCAACAATTTCGACTGTTCTCGGAAAAGGGCTTTGGTCAGGCTCAGTAACGACTACTGGGCTAATGTGATGTTTCAGTTTGAGTTTTAACTCATCTGAAATGGGCAATTCTTGAATTTCTTTGAGAAGAAATCTGACAGATTCAGTTTTGCTACGTTCTGTATAGATGAGCTTAAGAATGTTTTCAATTCCAAATCCCGCTATATATTCCCCTAGAACGGCTACCAGCCCAAGTAAGCCTAAACCTCCTAAGAGGCCGAAAGGCCCGCCCAGCGTTGAAAGCATAGCGACAACGGCAGCGACATTACCCCCTGCTGCACCCGTTGCTATCACGAAAAGTATGCCAGGAAGCCCTAAACCAGAAATTTTTTTGACGAGTTCATCCATTGTACTTACCTACAATCCTTATAAAGTGAAAACATGACTAAGAGAGTCATTACTAATTTCTTTTGTGAAGAAATTAAAAATCTTACATCTTGCACCAACTAACTGGTGCAAGATATAAGAAATCTGATTTAGCTTAACAAAAGACTACACAGTTCATCGATTTGTTGACTTTTTTGAGATATTAATCGATGGGCTATAGCTTGTAACTGACGAGTATTTTGGAGTTTGGTATTATCTATTTCTTCTAGTTCACTATCTAACAATGTTTGAAAGCGATAATAAAAACTTTTAGCTTCTTTTTCACTAGGTTCAAACAACTGTTCTAATTCTCCAGCTACCACTTCACTACTACCGTCAAACATAATATTTAAAAGCGGTCTTCCCCATTGCAAGAGTCCCCAATTTTTGACTTCTTTATAAGGGTAGACACTCGTCAGCGAACCTGTACCTAAAGAAACTACTAAAATATCTTCTGTATTGAGGAGTTTTTGTGCTTTTCGTTTACTACTAATTTGTGCTTCTAAAATAGCTAAATGGGCTGGATTATTAGCAAATATTCCACCATCGATTAAAGTATAGGCGATGCCACTATTGTGGGGGTTTACAATTCGATGAGGAGCAAAATAAGTCGGAGTGGCACTAGTTGCCAATGCTGCATCTAGGAGCGAAAAACCGCCACATAACTTCTGAAAATTCTTAGATTCTATTTGCTGTTTTTCTAGTTTGTTTGTAAAAAATATCGGAATTCGCTGCTCGATATCATAACTCGTTACAAAAACTTCTTTGAGATTATTTTCTATAAGGGCGTTACCAAAATATTGCCTGAAAATTTCTTCTTTGCTTTCGGAAGGATATTTTGGCTGGAGAAATATATCCTCTAACGGGCCAAGTAGTCTTTCAAACAACGGCTCATAAAATATTTCTACCCCATACTCAAGAAAGAACTGTAGGAGATCCTCGGCAGTGTATTCAGCTACTGGCAAGTTATCAGATATATCATAAGTTAATCGTGGTTTAGTTAGTCCAAGTGCTAAAATTCCGCCGCTTGAAGTGCCAGTAATTAAATCAAACAAGCTGAATATAGGCTTTTGTGTACGCCTTTCAATTTCTGATAGGAGTAATGCCGGAATAATGCCCCGAATACCGCCTCCATCAATGGAAAGTATTTTATATTTGGGACGGGCTTCTGTATTCATGGTTTCTGGCGATTCCTCCTGAGTTAATATTTGTGCTTGTTGGATATTGACGGGATCTTCAGTTTGGTCTGTTTTGGTTTCCTCCTCATGTGGTTCGAGAGCGATCGCGGTTGGAATAATCTTGGATTCTTCGCTGTTTATTTCTGTCTGTTGAATTTCCTTTGGTTGGTCTTCGTCGCTTACTAAAGATACCGTTGCCGCTAATAAATTTGTGGTTAGTGGTGAGATATTTTCTTCAGGAATAACTGCTGTCTCAGTTTGGATCTCTTCTTTTATATCTTCTTGATTGGATAATTCTGCTGCAAATGGAACTGGATTTGATGATTGTGTTGCAAATGGAATTTCTGCTAAAGTCCAAATAGGATTACCACGAAAATTCCCTTGATAGGACTTTCCAGTTTGGTTTTTGACAGTTGTACCTTGCCCATCGTCTAATTTCCAGTAAGCCACTAATCCTGATTCATCGCCGACTATTAGCCCACAACGATGAGTCTGGATTTGTGCTTGAGTACAGGGAGAATTCCAAACGCTAATGTTTGCTAATTGTCCTTTGAAATAGACTTGTTTGTGTAACGTTGCTCCCAGAGTTATAGAACTTGTGGCTTTGTTTAAAGATGAACCTCTAAGAGAATCGTTGTATTCACGATCGTCAAGATATACGGTTAGCTGACCGCTATTAAACACAATAGCAAAAAAGTGCCATTCTCCTATAGTTAATTCTCCTTGCCCAAAGGTTTTGATACCCTTGCTAACAGTTTCATCAATGTAGACATCTAAGCTTCCTGCTTCACTGATGCCGAATTCAAAATTATCGCT